>CAZYAM010000004.1:0-31594 GCA_964645575.1 uncultured Ignavibacteriaceae bacterium | reverse complement strand
TCGGCGATGCATTACGTTCCAAGCTTGGCAGCGGCGTCGGTCTTCTTGCTTCAATTGTTGATGATAAAGTTCAGCTCGTTTGTGTCGTAACGGACGATCTTGTTTCCGCAAAAAAGATAGAAGCAGGTAAAATCGTCGGTGCGGTTGCCAAAGTAGTCGGGGGCGGCGGCGGCGGACGTCCGCACATGGCTACTGCAGGCGGGAAAGATACAGCGAAGATCGATGAAGCAATAATTAAAACAAAATCCATTGTTGAATCTCTATTAAAAAAATAACGGAGACCCGATGACAACTCTCGAACATCTTCTCCAAATAAAGCATGATCGCGGTGCAGGTTATCTGCTGTTAATCGATCCCGATAAAATCGATAAAGCAAAATTTCCGGCTTTTATCCGGGAATCTACGGCAGCCGGTGTCGATGCATTTCTCGTCGGCGGAAGTCTGATACTTTCCAATGAGTTTGACGAAGCATTAAAAACCATAAAAGAGAACACCAAGGCACCTGTTATTATTTTCCCGGGCAGTGTTTCGCAAGTCTCATCTATAGCAGATGCAATTCTTTTTCTGCTGTTAATCAGCGGGCGCAATCCGGATCATCTTATCGGTAATCAGGTTATTGCAGCTCCGATTATCAAGCGGATGGGATTGGAAGCAATTTCGACCGGATACATGCTTATCGACGGGGGCAGCGTCACATCCGCCGAATTTATGAGCAACACAAAACCGATTCCGCGCGAAAAGATTGATATAGCCGTTGCACATGCACTTGCGGCGGAGTTGATCGGTCTAAAAATGCTCTACCTCGAAGCAGGAAGCGGTGCAAAACAATCGGTACCTGATGAAATGGTCAAAAAGGTTACCCAGTATTGTTCCTTGCCTGTTATTACAGGCGGCGGAATTTGCACTCCTGAAGAAGCCCGGAATAAAATCAAAGCCGGAGCTTCATTTGTTGTTACCGGGACGGTCATTGAACAGAATTCGAATAGTAAAGTCATAAAAGAGTTTGCACAGGCAATTCATCAATCATAATAAATATAGGCGGCGTTCTTTATGGCTCCTTTGCATGGCAATCAAATATCGAGAGACAAATTTATCGCTGACTCACTAAAGGAAAGCAGCGAATTAAAACTCCGGATTCTGCAGCAGTGTTCGGGAGATATCTCAAAAGCGATCGACCTGATCATTCGAGCATTCGATGCGAAGAAAAAAGTCCTTCTTTGCGGCAACGGCGGCAGCGCCGCTGATGCTCAGCATCTCGCAACGGAATTTGTTATTCGCCTTAGTCCGCACATCAAACGCCCGGGCCTTCCTGCAATCGCTCTCACTACCGATTCGTCGATGCTGACTGCTGGTGCGAATGATCTCGGCTACGATAATGTATTTACGCGTTCCATCGAAACGCTCGGCAGCGAAGGCGATGTATTGATTGGAATCTCTACTAGCGGCAACTCTGCGAGCGTAAATCGTGCATTTCAAAAAGCACAAGAGATGAAACTTAAAACAATCGGTTTCCTCGGCAAGGGCGGCGGCAAATCTAAAAACCTTGTTGACCTTGCAATAATTGTACCTTCAGAAGACACGCAGCGCATTCAGGAAGGCCATATTACAATAGGCCATATTATTTTCCAGCAAGTAGAGCAGGAAATGTTTGGCTGATAATGATCCGGAACCAGTGATTGAAAATGAAACTGATTCATTCGTTTTTCATTGACTATTAATGCCGAATAAACAACGACAAGATTTCTTTATTCCTTTATTGACTGTTTTAACGGACGCAGTTGCCCTGGAAGCATCGTTTCTTTTTTCGTACTGGCTGCGTTTTCTTCCATCATTCGCACAGTATATCCCTGTTCATTACGGCATACCACCGCTGGAAGAATATATTAAAAGTTCTCTTGTTGTTATTCCTATCTGGCTGCTGCTTTTTCAGAGCCGCGGATTGTACCGGCCGCGGCGTGCTTCCTATTTTTCGGATGAATTTTTTGCTATTGTACGGATCATCATTATAGGAATGCTGGTGATTATGGCGGGCGCATTTTTATACCGCTCGTTCTCATATTCCCGAGTTGTCTTTGGAATCATCAGTATTACGACCGTCATATTTGTCTCGGCAGGCCGATTTGCAATTATGAAGTTCGAACAATGGTGGTATTTAAAAGGGAACGACCTTAAGCGTGTCATTATAGTTGGTACCAGCAATGCTGCAATGAAAGTGTTTCAATCTCTTACCTGTCATCGATACCTCGGATATAAAGCTCTTGGATATTGTTCCATCGACGGAAATATAGAAGACACGATGCCTCAAATACCATGCTTGGGTTCTATCTCGTCTGTGCCGGATTTGATCAAATCTCATAAAGCTGATGTGGTTTTAATAGCATTGAATGAAGAAGAGCATTCTTATCTTGGTAACCTCGTGCGCGATTGCCAGGGATTAAATGTTGAAATGATGATGGTGCCTGATATTCTTGAATTAATGACGAGCCTTGTCCAAATCAAACATATCGAAGGAATTCCTTTTTTAGGGATTAAGAGTCCTGCATTAAGCACCTGGAATTCCATCATAAAGCGGACGTTTGATCTTGTATTCGCATCATTCATTCTTATTGTCGCCAGTCCTCTTTTTCTTATAATCACTATCCTTATCAAGCTGGATTCCAAGGGACCGATTATGTATTTTCAGGAACGTATAGGTCTAAACGGCGAAATATTCCGGGTGATTAAGTTTAGATCGATGCATACTAATGCAGAACAAACAACCGGGCCGGTATGGTCAATGAAACATGATACCCGGGCCACACGTATAGGCCGAATCCTGCGGCGCTTCAGTCTGGACGAACTTCCGCAATTTATAAATGTAATCAAGGGCAATATGAGCATCGTAGGCCCGCGTCCTGAAAGGCAGCATTTTGTAGAACAATTTAAAAAGGAGGTTCCCCGTTATTTAGAACGTCATCGGGTACGAACTGGAATGACAGGCTGGGCACAAGTCAACGGTCTGCGGGGAAATGCTTCCATTACTGAACGGACAAAGTACGACATTTATTACATCGAAAATTGGTCATTAACGTTTGATGTAAAGATTATTCTTAAAACAATTCATGCAGTTTTTTTTGGAAAGGACGCATATTAGATTTATTGATTCCGGATAAATCGCACCTGATAATTTATACTGTAATACAATGTTGCTTGTCCGATAGATAATTTGGATTTAATGGTATGGTTTCAGCATTCATATTCATCCTTCATTTTATTACGGCCGTTTATGCTTTCATAGTCTATAAAAAGGAAAGTGTGGGCGAAGGATTTCTTGCAGTCGCATTTGTCGGAATTGTCTTTGCTGTGAGCTGGACGATTGCTTCGATGTTAACAAACCTGTTATTCTCGATCGATTGGTTTGTCCGGTGGTACTGGCAGCCGCTGGATTCATGGGTCTGGCGAGTAGTGAGGAAAGAGTTCAACTACGACACCATTTCACTTCTGATTCTCACCGGCATCGAGTTTGTGTTCTATTATTTTTATTTTCTTAAAGAAGCAAATAAACCATCGGAAAAGAGCGGCTCTCCAACCAATATCACTACTTCAGTTTGAAGTAAAATTTGATAACGCATGACTGCTCCGCTTGAGCCAGAGACAATCTGGGCGGCTCAAATTTCCAATACCGCACAGCTTTCATAGCAGCTTCTTCCAGTAATCGACTTGCTTTCTGTACCGGTTGAACCGATTTTACTGTTCCATTAGGAAGGAGAAAGGTAAGTATTTTAACTTGAGCCGACACATTTATTATACCGGATGGATATTTCGTTAATTCACCGCTAATTTTTCGGCGTATCATTCCTTGAAGCCATCGCATCGAGAAGCCTCCATAACCACCGCTTTCTCCACTTCCGCCGCTTCCGTATCCTAAACCATACGGTGTGCCCTCAGCAGATGGTTTTGCAGAACTACCGATTCCTGAAGGATCCACACCACCCGGAGGCTCGCCGGTTTTACCGGCGATAGGAATCCCGCCTTTCCGCCATAGCTCACTCGATTCTCCGCTTCTGCCCGGAATATCGCCACGACTAGACGGAGTATTCTTGTTGCCCCATGTATTCTGCGGCAGGTTTTTATCATCAGATGCCAGTTTATCTGTACCGCCGAATTCCGATAAACTGCCCAGGCCCTCACCGAGCCGACGTTCCTTTGGAAGATCCTGTTTTTTAATATTCGTTTGGTTTCTCAGATAACCTGTTGAAGGGTATGCATTCGGATCATCTAAAATCACATTCTTTTGAAGAGTCGGATAGGCCGAGAGACCAAATTCTATGCCGCCGAGCGGATGCGGTAATTTAATTTCTGAATACTTAAAAATTTTTACAACACGCCGAGGAGTTGGATTAAATGCTTCTTGATCAATAAGCAGTTAAAACGAATTAAGGAGGGCAAGTGTAATTGTAACAGAAATGATAAAGGAGAGTATCATATGTTACACCCGCCGTAACTCTCGCGCCCCGTATGGTACTCTTCCTGAGTGCGGTGAAATTCTCACATATTCTCCTTTGCACCGCACTTTACATTTTTCATCCTAATAGTATTACATACTTCAATACCATCATACACACAGTTAATGCAAATCAAAGCATTAACCGTGAGTTGATTCCCGATATATCTACTTATTTCGGATCTTATCGATAACGTAGTGCGCTTGTAGCTGCGACGCAAAACTTTTCACTGCTTTTTGCGCATCCCCACGAGACGCATATCTACCGATGCGAACAGTATAAAAAACTCCGCCATTCATCGGAATCTTTTCAACAAATGATGGATATCCGGCATATTCCAGATTTTTCGAAGTTTCTTCCGCCTTGTTTTTCTCACGATAAGCAACCACCTGTATAGTAAATTCGCCGCTCATCTCGCTTAGCTTCGATATGGATTCAGTCTCGTCAGCTTCTTTTTCTTCTATCATCTCCTTTGAAGGTTCTGCTTTTTCTTCAATCGGAGCTGTTTCGATTAATGCAACATGGGATGTATCAATCAATGGCTGCGGTTCTTGCATTTGATCCTGTGCGAATTGATCGATCGGTTCCTGCTGGAACGGCTCATCCTCGAATTGCGCGATCGGCGGTTTTTTCTTGCCCCAAAGCTTAACGATTCCCTGACGATTCAAAAAATATAAGACCGCTCCGATAATAGCTAGAATAAGTATAATAATTAAAAACTTGGTTCCTCCACCGCCGCCGCTTCCGCCTTTACTAATTTTTTTTCTTGCCGGAGGAGCAGCCGGCGCTGGCGCTTCATCAAATCCACCTTCATCAATAAGGTTCAAATCTGGCATAGAATAGTCCTCCTAATTGTTGGGAAGTATTTTACCGTTAATGATTTCTTGCTGTTAATTACCATTTCACTTGAACTGTCATATACATCGTGAGAGAGAATCCTCGATATCCTTTCCACGTTTCGTACCGTGCATTCGTTATTTTTTTTTATTCCGATCAAGAGTTTCAGATAATCCGGAGATGCATATTCGCCGTTGATGCCAATTGTAGTGTAGCCTGAAACTATCGATCTTCCGATAAAATCTTCCTGTTGTTCTCCAACAAACTTTGCATTTGCACTTACCATAATTCCCGTTCTAAATCTGTGGCTTGCATTGCATTCGGCCTTGATCGTAGGAAAATATGGTACTCGTTTCCCATGGAATGAATCCTTAATCGATCTAAGCATTATATGAGAAGCAAAATAATCATTTGACTCGAACTTTGCAACCATTTCCGCACAGAAAGTGACAACCGTTACATCTTCCCCGCAGACAGACGTCCATACGCCCCGGCGCGAAGTATCTGAGAACATAGTCAGGTCACTCACTGATTTTACACCCAGCGATACACGGCTTCGGAGCGACTCATTCCAATCGGATTCAATGCCGAGCGCTCGCCCGAATTACCCACATCTGTATGCCGTATCAACGAAATAGTTGAAAGACATCTATTTACGTGAAGATCCGATGCCAGTGTCATTGGAATAACTATTGGCTTATATGACATATAAACGCAGTGCCGTAATGATAACGGGTAGCTTACCTTCAAATGCGGATGCAGCCGCAAAAGATGCTGTCCTGACATTCTTTTTGCCCAATATAAGTGCAGCGATCCTTCAAAAAGCAATCCAGTATACCAATAATTCTGAATGCCTCCTGAAACATCAATAAATCCCAATCCGTCCGACGCAGTCATCTCGTGAAATTCTATTTTCGCTTTCAATTGAAAATCGGAAATCGTACGTCTGGAATCGGGTTTTGCTGAACCATAGGGTAGTGTCTCAGTTTAAAATAATCTTACACTGGTGTCAGGTCCGAAGGACTCTCCAAAGGAGCACTTTGTGCCTTCGGAGAATTTCTTCCTCACACTCTAAATATCGGTCAGGACGTCCGCCCAATAAGATGGCGGACAAGTAAGTCCTGACCGCACTAAACTGAGACACTACCCAATAATAAGCCAAAAATATACATTACAGCACCGATTGCTTTAGCATGTATGAACCATTCATCAAGCCGATATTGTAAATATCTATTTATACAATAGACCGGCGCAGTTTTCCTTTTAGATCATGAATATGTTGACGAATTTTACTCAGCTTCACATAATCCTTTTTTGTAAGCGCTTCTGCCCGCTTTTTCTTCCAATTTTTAATTTCTGCTTTCATTGCCGACTTATTAATACCGACTACAGCATGATGTACATGAGTTTCGATGTTCAATGCTTTACAGATAGCAGATAAAAGTTTTTCTTTATGCATTGTGCTATGCCCATGCACGGCCTCATGTTCAATTCCATCAGCAATTTTGCGAAGTTCGGCTACGGTCATTTTACTTAACTGATCATAAGTATAAGACATTGTTCATCCTCCTGCTATAAATTATGGGCGATTTCATTCTGTATGTTACCTGTCCATTTTATATTCTCTGCAAGCTTTTTGGTATCCCATTTCGCAAGCTTTACGTATATCTTCAACAGCTTCAATATTCATACCTCTTTTCGCGAAAACTTCCCCGCGGTAATAATATGCCTCTGCATTATCAGGTATAACTGATATTCCTGCGTTGATAGTATTGAGCGCATTGTCATACATGCCACGATTAGCATAAATAGTCGTGATTCTAAGATAAGCCTCGATTTTATCCCCGCTTAATTCAATCGATTTACTGAAATCCCGTATTGCGGCATCTCCGTTGTTCATTTGCATATAGCAAAGACCTCGATTATAGTAAGTAGCGTCATTATCCGGATTTAGCCGAATAGCTTCAGTGTATTCAGAAATAGCTTTTTCATATTGCCCCGATCTTAAATACCCAAGTCCTATGCGGGAATGCGCAACTGATTCCTTCATCTCACTCATCGATGATCTCTTCGGCGGCCAATCATCATATCCGTCAGATTTTTCAAAATTTCTCTGTGCGCCGGCAATTCTGTCTGTCCGGCTTTGTAATGAAACCGCTTTTGCTTTTCGCTGCAGATAATCGGGATCTTTTGGACTAAGTTCCAGCGCCCGGTCATAATCTGCAAACGCAAGTTTGTAATTATGCGAACGTGCATATGCATCTCCGCGATTCGCATAATATGAATGATGATTCGAATACTTCAACGCTTCCGTGTACATATTCACTGCATGGTCATATTTCCCTAGATAAAGAAATGTGCTTCCCTTTTCGGCAGGAATAGAAGCATTTAACTCTTTTATCCTCGGATTATTTACCGCCATTGTCTCGTAACTCTTAATAAATCCCTCCATCTTTTGATACGAGCCTCCTTTACGCGGTGTCATTGTCTGTACATATTCCAATTTTACACGATATCCATACGGATGATGCTTTGAAGCCTCGACAAAAGCGTTTGTTATCAATTCCTTATTTTCCAGCGCCGCACCTATTTTAATTTTCATTACATAGCATATATCCAGCCGTGCATTCAATTTTAATGCCTGATCAATATTACTGAGCGCAAGCGAATAATACTTTTCCATTTCTCTGTATTCATCATCATCTTTTTCTATCACATGTTTATTTCCGCGCGCCTTCAAAGCACATGCGCAATAGTATTCTGCTCGTGCAATAAAGGGTGCATAGGAATTAGGGGATTGCGCTTCCCAGCTTTTCAGTAGGGATTCATAGGCCGGATCAGCCTTCTTAAACGCCTCAAATGCGTCAAAGACACAATCTTCTGCCTGATAGTCTTCTTCAAACGCTTTTTGAAATTCTTCCAGATTCGAAGTGAGTGTTTCAAATAGTTGTTTTTGGAATTGCAGAAGTATTGCAGACTTATCGACGCTGCGGTGGTTACGGGATGTCTGTCCTAAAGAAGAAATCGGCAATGTAATAATGAACAGTATTATTATGGCAACAGAAATACCTGAACGAATTTTTATGCGATTTATATATTCCCCGTTTATTGTAATTAAACCTCTATTTTCTCCTTTCTGCATCATTGTCTGATAAGATTCCATAATTGGGATTTTCATTATCAAGATACTATATATTAATTAATAATATGTCAACAATTATACGTTCAAATATACGCACTATCAAATAAGCACTTAGAATAGTAAACAAATGAAAAAACTGGCCACTGTTCTTTTATCATGATTCAAAACTCGTTACTGCTTTCCCTTAAACGCATTAGAAGCTCATTTTCCTTCAAATATTCTTGAATACTTTTCACCGTTACTCCACCCTCTTTTACTTTCCGAATTGCCTTTACCGCCGTAGCGGCTGCAGAGAGGGTAGTAACAAATGCCACTTTATGTTCCAGCGCCGCCCATCCGATTGCATATTCATCATATCGGGAAGTCGCACCTAAAGGAGTATTGATAACGAACTGAATCTTTCCGTTTTTTATAAGATCGACAGAATTCGGACGGCCTTCATTTACTTTAAAGACTCTCTCACATAATAACGAATGAGAATTTAAAAAGTCAGCCGTTCCTGATGTAGCAATTAAAGAGAAACCCAGCGCATGTAGATCACGGGCAATGTTGAGCGATATTTCATTCTTATCATTATTATTCACACTAAAAAATACCGTTCCGCACATCGGCAGAGCGTTGCTTGCTGCGATTTGCGACTTAGCGATAGATGCGCCAAAATTATCCGAGATTCCCATAACTTCGCCTGTAGAACGCATCTCAGGACCAAGGAATACGGCCGTTTGTGGAAATTTTGAAAACGGAAACACCGCTTCCTTCACCGATATGTGTTTTAATTTCCGGAAATCAAAATTCTTATAACCAAGCTCATCTAATTTCTTGCCTACCATTACCTTTGCGGCTATTTTTGCCAAAGGAACACCGGTTGCCTTGCTGACAAAAGGAACCGTACGGGACGCACGAGGATTCACTTCCAGCACGTATACTATTTTATCCTTCATAGCAAATTGAACATTCATTAAACCGACGACTTTGAGCGCTTTTGCCAGCTTTGTAGTGATTGCCATAATTTCATCGAGTATCCTTGCTGACATCATATAAGGCGGAAGAACACAGGCGCTGTCTCCGGAATGAATTCCTGCTTCTTCTATATGCTGCATCACACCGCCGATCATGACATCTTTACCGTCACAAACACAATCGACATCATATTCAAATGCGTCTTCAAGGAAACAATCGATTAGCACCGGATGATCCGGTGAAACATCGGCTGCTCTTTTCATGTAATTCCGCAATGCGTCCACAGAGTAGCATACTTCCATCGCACGGCCGCCAAGTACATAAGACGGACGCACAAGCACGGGAAAGCCAATCGCTTCCGCCGCAAGCACTGCATTATTGACGGTATATGCTGTACCGTATTTTGGATGGACAATATTAAGTTTACGCAGCAGCGCGCCAAACCTTTCACGGTCTTCTGCTAAATCAATTCCTTCCGGCGAGGTACCGAGGATGTGTACACAATTTTTATCCAACGCTTTTGCTATCTTTAGAGGTGTTTGTCCGCCAAAACTTACTATAACACCGTACGGCTCTTCGTGATCGCAAATATTTAATACATCTTCAAGTGTCAAAGGTTCAAAATACAATTTGTCGGTCGTATCATAATCGGTCGAAACGGTCTCAGGATTACAGTTAACCATCATTGCCTCGTAACCCTCTTCGCGTAAAGCCATTATGCCATGCACACAGCAATAATCAAATTCGATACCCTGGCCGATGCGGTTCGGACCGCCGCCCAGGATAATTATCTTTTTTCTGTCGCTTTTTACGGATTCATTTTCACGCTCATACGTCGAATAGTGATAAGGCGTCGATGCAGCGAATTCTGCCGCGCAGGTATCGACAGTCTTATAGACCGGAATTATTTTCATCTTCTTCCGCATTGCTCGAATCGCAGATTCTTTCGTTTTCCATATTTTTGCCAGCTGGTAATCGGAGAAACCGTACTCTTTCGCCTTTCTTAAAAGTTCGGGCGTTACTTTTTTTAGTCCTTTTGATTTCAATTTAACTGCCTTCACCGGTTTATCAGCTCTTAATAAGTACAAAAAACATTTTTCATAAAATCTTTTCTTGACAATCGAATCCTAAAAAATCAGACTTTGTATAAATGCAGTTCTTCTTCCATCTCAACAATTTGCTTTATGTTATAAAGAAACCATGGATCGATTCCTGTTGCCTGAAAAAGTTCTTCAATCGTCAAGCCAAGTTGAAATCCATACCGAAGGTAAAATATATTATTCGGCCTCGGCACTTGAATCCGACCCATGACCTTACGCCTCCATTCAACTTTCTCAGTTTCTGATAAATCACATACATTAATGATATCCTTCCCATCTGCACCGAGACCAAAGCGTCCTTGTTCCAGTGAACGCAGCGCCTTCTGCAGCGCTTCTTTGAATGTTCTTCCTATAGACATTGCTTCGCCGACCGATTTCATCTGAACACCCAGCGTATCGTCTACACCTTTAAACTTCTCAAAATCCCATCGCGGTATCTTTACTACACAATAATCAATGGTTGGTTCAAATGAAGCAGGAGTTAATTTTGTAATATCATTAGGAATTTCATCCAGTGTATACCCTACAGCAAGCATCGCAGCGATTTTCGCGATAGGAAATCCGGTCGCTTTAGATGCCAACGCCGATGAACGTGATACACGCGGATTCATCTCAATTACCAATATACGCCCATCTTTCGGATTCACTGCAAATTGGATATTCGAGCCGCCTGTTTCTACACCAATCTCCCTTATAACACGGATTGAAGCATCGCGCAGCTGCTGATATTCTTTGTCGGTAAGTGTTTGCGCCGGCGCTACTGTAATGGAATCGCCGGTATGTACACCCATCGGATCGAAGTTCTCAATCGAACAGATAATAACGACATTATCTTTAAGATCGCGCATCACTTCCAATTCAAACTCCTTCCATCCTATTACCGACTCTTCAATGAGCACTTGGCGGATAGGACTGCATGTAAGACCGTGAACGACTTTGGTACGAAACTCCTCGATGTTATATGCTGTTCCTCCGCCTGTTCCGCCTAGTGTGAATGACGGACGGATTATGATTGGAAAACCGATCGACTCCGCAATTTTTAAGGCTTCATTCAGCGAATTAATAAAACCGCCGCGCGCGCTTTGAAGTCCGGCATGATCCATTGCCTTACGAAACAACTCACGATCTTCCGCCATTTTAATAGCTTCAAGCTTAGCCCCAATAAGTTCAACGCCGTTTTTTTTCAACACTCCGTTTTCCGCTAGGGTTACGGCAGTATTCAAGGCCGTTTGCCCCCCCATCGTCGGTAAAATCACATCCGGGTGTTCACGTTCTATGATCTTCTCAATAAATTCGGGAGTAATAGGTTCGATGTACGTGGCATCGGCAAATTCCGGATCGGTCATGATAGTAGCCGGATTGCTGTTGACGAGGATCACACGATATCCTTCCTGCCGAAGGACACGGCAGGCCTGGGTACCTGAATAATCAAATTCGCAAGCTTGGCCGATTACTATCGGGCCGGAACCGATGATAAGTATAGATTTAATATCCGTCCGTTTAGGCATTTTTTCGAAAATATCCGTAAAAATTATTGATTAATATAGGCAGAACTCTCTTACCGTTCAATAAGAAAAGTCCGATATAGCATGCAAATCACTGCGGTTAAAATCGGATATTTTCCGGACTCAAACAGCTTTACATTTTCTAAAAAGCCTTTTGAACCTGATTTTTTTTTGTATATTAGTAATATCGAATTGATTTTATCTAGTAAGGAAGGAATTCATGAAAAGTGCCGATTCATTTCGAACGACAAAAACCATCCGCGTCGGTACGAAAACTTATACATACTTCTCTCTCCCTGCACTGGAACAGTCTTTAGGCATTCAGCTTTCGCACCTACCGATTTCGCTGAAGATTCTTCTGGAGAATCTCTTACGGCGCGAAGACGGAAACATTGTTCGAAAAGAAGACATTGAAGGTTTAGTACATTGGGATTCGAAAGCAAAACCGGATAAAGAAATAGCTTTTATGCCAGCGCGTGTCCTTCTACAGGACTTCACCGGAGTACCCTGTATCGTTGATCTCGCCCTTATGCGCGATGCAATGATTATGCTGGGAGGCGATCCCAATAAAATCAATCCTCTGCAGCCTGTGGATCTCGTCATCGACCACTCTATACAGGTCGATGAATATGGAACACCTGAGGCTTTTCAAAAAAATTCATTCCTCGAGTTTAAACGAAATCAAGAACGCTATACATTTCTTCGCTGGGGACAACAGGCATTCAAAAACTTCCGGGTCGTACCGCCGAATACCGGAATAGTTCACCAAATTAACCTTGAATATCTTGCACAAGTTGTCTTCTCTTCAGAAGAAGAAGCTAAACTTATTGCTTTTCCAGACACACTCATAGGCACCGATTCACACACGACTATGATCAACGGACTTGGCATACTCGGCTGGGGCGTCGGAGGTATCGAAGCCGAAGCTGCGATGCTTGGTCAACCGATTTCCATGTTGATCCCGCAAGTGGTCGGATTCAAATTACATGGAAAATTAAAAGCCGGCTCAACTGCCACAGATCTTGTACTAACAATAACTCAAATATTGAGGAAAAAAGGCGTGGTCGGTAAGTTTGTCGAGTTTTTTGGATCCGGATTGACCTCGCTTTCGCTTGCCGACCGTGCTACTATTGCAAATATGGCTCCGGAATATGGTGCAACGATAGGTTTCTTTCCTGCTGATTCTGAGACTATCAATTTTCTCCGCCTTACAGGGAGAAGCGAAGAACAGGTCGTACTTGTGGAAACGTATCTCAAAGAACAACGGCTCTTTCATACTACAGAAACTGAGGAACCGGCGTTTTCTGATGTGCTTGAACTAAACCTTGCGTCCGTTGAACCCAGTATTGCCGGACCAAAACGGCCGCAAGATCGCATTTCACTCCTGAGGACAAAAGCTTCTTTCCGCTCTTCACTTATTGAAATTCTCGAAAGTAAAGGCGTTGCCATAGACAAACTGGCTGTGGCTACCTGGGTGCATTATGCGGACGAATCAATAAAACCGAATTTTCTTAAGAATGTCGATATTGAAATTGACGGGCACCAGCACATTCTGAAACATGGTTCCGTTGTCATAGCCGCTATTACAAGCTGTACAAATACATCAAATCCGTCTGTTCTTATTGCCGCAGGACTGCTTGCAAAAAAAGCCATCGAGAAAGGATTATTACCAAAACCTTGGGTAAAAGCAAGTTTAGCGCCCGGATCGAAAGTCGTTACCGAATATCTACAAAATGCGAATTTAATGCAGCCGCTGGAATTACTTGGTTTCCATCTGGTTGGTTATGGGTGCACGACTTGCATCGGAAACAGCGGTCCGCTTCTGGAAAAAATTGCAAAGGCAATATATGAGAACGATCTAGTTGCTGCAGCGGTACTTTCTGGAAACCGAAATTTTGAAGGGCGTATCAATCCATATACACGGGTTAATTATCTTGCTTCGCCGCCTCTCGTTGTGGCATTCGCACTTGCCGGGACAATGGATATTAATTTCACAAAAGATCCTATCGATGTCGGGAAAAATGGAGAGCCCGTATTTCTTAAAGACATTTGGCCGGCTGCCGAGGAAGTGGAACAGATCATGCGGCAGAGTTTGAAGCCGGAGATGTTTAAACATGCATACTCCAACGTATTCGATGGTGACGGAAACTGGACAAACCTCCCTGTCCCGGCCGGATTGCAGTACTCATGGGACACGGATTCGACATATATTAAGGCTGCGCCGTTTTTTGAAAATTTTTCACGTGAACCGAAAACACCGGAGAATATTCAAAACGCGCGGGTACTTACCTTACTCGGCGATTCAGTAACCACAGACCACATCTCACCTGCAGGTTCGTTCAATGAAAATACTCCTGCAGGCAATTACCTGATGTTCTTAGGTGTTCGAAAAAAAGACTTCAACCAATACGGCGCGCGTCGCGGTAATCATGAAATCATGATGCGCGGAACATTCGCGAATGCTCACCTGAAGAACTTGTTGATTCCAGGCAAGGAAGGCGGCTATACCCTTCATCCTTCTTCAAAAGATCCCATATCAATTTACAGCGCAGCAATGAAATATAAAGATGACGGCATTCCGCTTATAATCATTGCAGGAAAAGAGTATGGCTCGGGTTCATCGCGTGACTGGGCAGCAAAAGGCCCGGCCCTGCTTGGTGTACAGGCAATTATCGCAATCAGCTTTGAACGAATTCATCGCAGCAATCTGATCGGCATGGGCATTCTTCCGTTACAATTCGAAGAAGGGCAAAATTATCAGACACTTGGACTAACCGGATTTGAAACGTTCGATATTGAAGGAATTGCTGATAACCTCACACCGAGAAAAAAATTATCGGTTTCTGCCACAACGGAAAACGGTCTGAAGAAAACCTTCAGTGTGATATGCCGAATTGATACACCGAATGAAATCGATTACTACAAGCATAACGGCATCCTTCACTATGTATTACGTTCATTATTAAAACCGGATCAGCCGAATATCGGACAACAAAAAAAAGTTATTGCAGAAGGTAAAACACAAAAATATCGGATTCTTTTCAACGGAGAAATTGAACCGGGACTGGAACTTCCGATAGTGAAAGAACGCCTTACTCAGCTTTTTAAAACATCACCGGAACAGATTAACAGACTCTTCACCGGCAGACCTGTCACAATCAATAATAATCTCGACTATACCGCCGCGCAGGAATATATTGCCTTAATGAAAAACGCGGGAACACTCTGTTACTTTGAGCCTATGAAGGTAATACAGCCGCCTCAGGTAAGCAGTCTGGCTAAGGACGGGCAACAGTCTAAGGGACCAAAATCCGGTATTTCTGCACGCTCAAGTATTGCATCAGGCAAAACAAAACCTGCATTGAAAACTGAACAACCGATTGACCTAAATACTCCACTACATATTATCGGATGTATGTTAACGGCTGCAGGAATGGTTTTTCTCTTAATCTTCTATGTCTTTCTTATGCTCTATGTTGCAAGCAGGACATTCAATCATACTTTCGATGATACTTATCTGCTCGGCGGAGATTCTCTCATCCTGGGAATTCTAACATACTTCATTCCTATATTCATCGGGATTGTGCTGACCTTATCTATGCTTAAACCGCTTTTTGCACGGCGTGTAACAAAACCTGCTACCGTAATACTTGCACGAAATAAAGAACAGCCTCTTTACGCTTTTGTCGACAAACTCTGTCAATCAATCGGCTCCAAAAAACCTAAAACAATTGAAGTCGATTGTTCGACGCGTACTTTCGTCGGATTCAGGCAGGGAATGATTGGATTTTTAGAAGATGAACTCACTCTTGTCATCGGACTTCCTGCAGCTTCGGAATTGACAACAACAGAATTCACAAGCCTTTTGGCACACGAGTTTGGACATTTTATAAATAAGCTCGGTATGAGGCTTTATCACATCATCTCAAGCGTTCAAGGATGGTTCTTCCGCCGTATATTTGAAGAGGATCAGATAGATCAAAGACTGACTGTTTTATCAATGACATCGGACGGCTTTGTTCGCTGGATCATATTACCTATCGCAAATCTTTCGGTTTGGATGTCCCGACAAATACTTACAGCGTTCTTGTTCATAGGAAATATCATCAGCAGATTCTATTCGCGCCAGATGGAATTCAATGCGGACAAATATGCCGCCCGTTTCTCCGGTTCCGATGCCTTTGAATCGTCTCTCTCTAAATTGCAACTGCTTGATGTCGCTTCAAAAAAGGCGCTTTCACAGCTGAAGACACAGAGCAGACCGGAAGATAATTCCTTGCCGAACGATTTTATTCTTCTCGTTTCTTCAAATATGAAACAGAAACCTTCTGAGAATGTCGTAAAAGCGAAAGTTACGGCTTTAAAAAATCTGACAAAACTTCCGGAGAAAAACCCGACCGATCGGGAACGCATAGCAAGAGTGAAAATGCTGCCTGCGAAAGCTGTAACACAATCCGATACGCTCGCATCAACACTCTTTTTAAATTTTAACGAGTTGTCCAAAATCACATCTTCGCGTTACTACAAAGACGTTCTCGGTTTGCAATTCGACAAAGGATCATTAATTCCTACAAATGAATTTATCAACGCATCCGAACAAGCACTGGAAACACCTGAGGATCAGATCGAAATCGACATCAACAGTTTTTAGCATTGCCTATTAAGCGGATGAACTCGCTTATGCCGATCTTTGATTATCGATATAATAAACGAAGCGCGATCTAAGATATTCTTCGTATGGGGAAAGAGTTGGTTTGAGGTATTGTGCGCCACAACTGCAGTTCACATCAGCATAAAAAGTTAATGTCTCTGCCCGGCACTATGGCAAAAAGAGCATATTCGGAGCCATGCGGTCGGGGAAAATGTAAAATAGAAAGAACATGCAGCAGCGACAGGTGTTTGTTCGATTAAGCAAGCCTGATGAAATAATCCTTTTAGATTTTTCAGCTTTCAATTACATGAGACGCATCTTTTCGTCCCAATTCTGTTTGAATCATATTCTGCAATTCTGTTTTCAACTGTGTTTTTTGAATAAATCCATCGCATAGGGAATCTTTTTTCATATCATTATACTCATCCGCATTATATGCTGAAAAAAGATAGATCCGAACATTTGGAAAATCGGATTTGATTTGACGCGTTACTTCTACGCCGCTTATTCCCTCCAGGCTGATATCCATCAGCACGATATCAGGAGAAAATTCTTTCATTTGCAAAAGCGCCTCATCCCTATCTCCGGCCTCTCCTACAACAATATTCGCCGTCCTTCTGAGATACTCGGTCACAAGCAATCGCATCGAAGCCGTATCGTCGACAATCAGAACTTTTAACTTCTGCGGCTTATTCTGTTGTTGAATTCCGTTCATAAAAATCCGTGAAAATCTTTCACTATTTCACAAACCAGCTTATACTGAAAACATACGAAACACTAGTCCGGAAATCAAGAATCTTCAAAAAGTTGCGGATATTGAACGGCGATCAGCCCAATCTCTTATGGAATCTCATTACACTCAAGCTTAAAATGACGCTGCCAAATATCAATAATACCAGCGCCTGAGTCCAAAGAATGTTCATGCCGACGCCTTTTAGGAACAGGCCGCGGACGATAACAAAGTAGTATCTTAGCGGCAGGAAATAGGATATATACTGTATAACAGCCGGCATGTTTTCAATAGGAAAGACAAAGCCGGAAAAGAAAATCATCGGCATCATAAAGAAAAAGATCGCAGTCATCATTGCTTGCTGCTGTGTGCGTGAGATTGTAGAAATAAACAGACCGAGCCCCAATGTCGTCATAAGGAAAATAAGACTCAGCAATAGAAGCAGCAGCACTCCTCCTTTCACCGGAAGACTGAAAACCAGTGAAGCGAAGAAAACGACAAGGATAACATCGACCACTCCGATTGCAAAAAAGGGAGCGAGCTTGCCGATAATAAGCTGGTACGGCTTGATGGGTGTAACAACAATCTGCTCAAGAGTGCCTAATTCTTTCTCTTTAACTATCGCCAAAGACGTTAGAACCATTGTCATAACCATTAAAAGCAATCCAAGCACGCCGGGCACCATAAAATTACGGCTTTTTAGTTCAGGATTATACCACACACGAAATTCTGCAGACATACGCGCCGGTAATATAAGAGAACCGCGCTTGGTCAACGATTCTATAACAATATTCTGCGAGTACCGTGTTATTATGATATATGCATAATTAAGACCGATGCTGGCTGAACTTGTCTCCGTTCCGTCTGCAATAACCTGAAGGGGTGCAGACCGGTCCGATGTTATTTTTTTCTCAAATCCTCTCGGAATTACGACAGCTATCGAAGCATGTCCATCGTCTAATTGACTGTCGATTTCGGAGGTCTTGTCGTAATATCCGACAACTCTAAAATATTCCGTGCTGGTAAAGCTCCTGATCAAAGCCCTGCTTGACGCCGAATTGTCAAAATCGCAGACTACTGTAGGAATCTTGCTTACATCAAACGTTGCGGCATATCCGAGTACTAGCAGCTGGAAGACCGGCGCAGCAAAACTGAGACCAAACATCTTCTTATCCCGGCGAAGCTGAATAAATTCTTTTTTGATGATGTGAAGAATAGTCTTCATTTTTTTCTCAGGCAAGAAATTTCCGCATTCGGAGCGAGCTGACTCCAATCATCACAGCAGCAAAGATCGTAAGAAAGATTGCCTCATCCCAGAAAGCACTCAATCCCGCGCCTTTTAAAATTATTGCACGTAAAGCTGCAAGAAAATATCTCGCAGGAATGAGATACGTGACCCCTTGAATGACGGTCGGCATATTGCGGATCGGGAAAACAAAACCCGAAAGGATAAATGTCGGAAGCATTGAAAGTATTACTGCTATCATGAACGCGAGCTGCTGAGTCTCCACAAGAGTCGAGATCAACATACCGACTCCCAAACCTCCGACAAGAAAAATAAACGTTATAATGGCTAAAAGGATAATATTCCCTTTTATGCTCACATCAAATAAAGCATAACCGAAAAACAGAATCATGACTGTTGCGATAAGGGAGATTATAATATACGGGATGGTCTTACCAAGTATTAATTCAATAGGCCTTATCGGCGAGACCATAATTTGCTCCATCGTGCCAAGTTCGCGTTCACGGACTACTGCAAGTGCTGTGGAAATCACTGTTGTCACCATAAGTATAAAAGCAATAAGCCCGGGCACAAGGAACTTTGCACTCTTCAATTCCGGATTGTACCATACACGCGGCTGGAAATCTATCGGCAGGGATACCTGCCGTCCTCCTATCCTCATAAACGATTCAGCCATAACCTTCAAGGAGTAATGCTGAGTCATGGAGTTTATATATCCCAGAACAGTAGCCGCTGCATTGGAGTTAGCGCCGTCGACAATAACCTGCACGGATGCAGATTTTCCCTGTTGAATATCTTTCGAAAACGAAGAAGGAACAACCAACACAACGCGGACATGTTCCCCGTCAAGTAAATCATTGATCTCAGCCTTGCTTGATAATGTCCGGACTTTAACAAAATAATCTGAAGTGAAGAACTGTTGAATAAAATCCCTGCTTACGCTGCTTCTATCTTCGTCATATACTGCCATACTCGTATTCTTCACGTCAAAGTTCAATGCGTATCCGAACATAAACAGCATTAAAGCCGGGAAAAACAATAAAACACCAAGAATTCGCTTATCCCTCATGATCTGGCGAAATTCTTTATGTACAATAGGAATAATATTCAAAGACAGTTTTTTTGTCATAAATGAACATCTCCATTTTTCCGTGCGTCTTCTTCGGCAATCATGTGAATAAAGACATCTTCGAGTGAAGGAATGATTTTTTCGATTTTTTTTGTCTGGATCTGATTCCTATCCAGCAATTGGTCGATCTTTTTCTGTGAATCGGGCTCATTAAGCGTACTGACATGGAATGCAGATCCAAAAATAGATGTCTCCGCCGTCCAAGACTGTTCTTTCAGCAGTTCCATTGCATCCACAGGCTGTGTACAATGAACTTCATAGATAGAATACCGGTCAAGGTTCTGCTTTAATTCCGTCGGTGAACCGACCGCGATTAGCCTGCCGTTATAGATTAATCCGATTGTATTGCAATGTTCCGCTTCATCCATATAATGTGTGGTGACAAACACTGTGACTCCGCGGTGCGATAAATCATAAATTAAATCCCAAAAGTTACGGCGCGATACAGGATCGACACCGCCTGTCGGTTCATCAAGAAATAAAATCGGCGGCTCGTGCAAAACAGAACATCCCAGCGCCAGCCGCTGCCTCCATCCGCCCGAAAGGGCATGGGCAAGCATCTTTTCCTTACCGGATAAGCCGGCCATCTGAATCACCCAGCGTTTGCGTCTTTCTAAATTCCCGCCTTCCAGTCCGTAAATGCCGCCGTAGAAATTGATATTTTGCTCGACTGTAAGATCTTCATATAAAGAAAAACGCTGCGACATATATCCAATACGCGCTTTTACGTAGTCCGATTGTCTTGCAACATCAAATCCGTCAACATTCGCTGTACCTTCCGTCGGAGAAAGAAGTCCGCACAGCATTCGAATGGTGGTCGATTTTCCGGCTCCATTCGGTCCAAGAAAACCGAACACTTCGCCTCTTTTAACTTTAAAACCGACATGATCGACCGCAACAAACTTACCGAATTTTTTCGTCAACCGATCTGCAACTACTGCATATTCCCGATCGGGATTTCTATTATCGAACCGTCGTTCTTTTTTGCCAAACCACAAATTCACTCGTTATCTCCTATCGCTCTCTTTAATCTTGCCAATGCAAGAGTACAATCAACCACAGACTGTGTATGCGTCAGTTTTGCCTGTAAAAGCGCTGTCTCTGCATCGAGCATCTCCGCATCGGATGCGAGGCCGTTTTTATATTTTTCCGATGTCATACGGTATGATTCCTGCGCCTGCTGCATTCCATCATATGCAACATCGATTTTTTCTTTAGCCGTTTGAGCATTAAAATACTGCTGTGCAACATCCAGCATCACGGCATCGTTGAGCTGCGTCATTCCCGCTTCCGCCTGACGCAGATTTGCCTGTGCCTGCACGGTCTGATAATGCGTGGCAAGCCAGTCCCAGATATTCCATTGGAGTATCACTCCCACGTCCCAGGTTCCATTCCACCGGTTCGTTGGAGGAATGATTCTTTGATTAGGTTTTGCATAATCATAATTTGCATTTAAAAATACTTGCGGATACCAGCCTCCTTTTGCCGCCGAAACACTTGCATCATTGCCATCGCGGCGCAATTGCATAGATTTTATTTCAGGTCGGCGCTCGCGGGCGATTCTCTGCAGCGTCTGTAAATCTTCATGAAGCACCTTTACATACGTCCCCTGATAAATTTCCGGTGTATCGCTGGGCATCACCGGCAAATCCAGAGAATTTCCGAGTATACTGTTAAGTGCCATCGATGCGAGATTAATTGCATTTCGCGCTTCAATATGCTTTACTTTAACATCCGAATACTGCACCTGCACTTTCATAACATCTGCATCTGTTGCTAAACCCTGTTTGGCGAGGTTTTTAACATCCTTCAGATGCTCGAACATTTGTTCAACCGATTGGCGGATAACTTCCTCTATCTTATAAGCACGAAAAAGATTCCAATAAGAAATCTTAACGTTCAGTATTAAATCATGTTGGTCCTTTGTAAGATCTTCACGCATTGCACCGGCATTCAATTCAGTCATCTCCCGGTTCTTCAGAAGTTTTAATCCGGTAAAAAGCGGCTGCTGTAAAGTAAGCTTCAGAGAATAATTTTCAGTAATTGACGGGAATATTTCTCTTGAATAACTAAATAATGCCGTCTGAATATTAATGCCGAAAGGCTCAACAGCACTCAATTTTGCCGCCCTTCCTGATAATTTCAGTTGTGGAAGCAGGGCGGTCATCGCTTCCGATGATCGTGCTTCCGCCGCATGTACTTTCGCCTCGCTCATCTGAAGCGCCGGATTCTGTCCCAATGCCTGCGCAATACAGCCGGTCAACCGGAGAGGCTGAACATTCTGCTGGGCATAGACATGGCCTGATATTAAAAAGTAAATCATCAATATTTTTAATTTCATAATAACCTCGTCAAATAATCAAAAATTCAAACTCGAAATAAAAACATCTTCCAGCGATGCAGGAATAATACGGTAACTGCGGATTTCTATACGCTTTTCTTTCAATTTCTGCAGAATGTCGTTCTTTTTCGCCTTGGCGTCCTGAGTCAGAATATGCAGGCGGTCTCCAAACAACTGGATTTCTTTTCGCGTAAAGGATTTTACCAGCACTTCCGAAGCAGCCCGCACATTATCGCAAACAATTTCGATCACTTCGGAATGGAAAGACGACTTAATAGCTTCCGGTGTATCGCAATTGAGAATCCTGCCCTGATTCATTAATGCGACACGAGTGCTTCGTTCGGCTTCATCCAGATACGGCGTACTGACCACGATGGTTATTCCGGATTTAAGAAGACTCGACAATATTTTCCAGAAGTCACGGCGCGATACCGGATCAACTCCTGTTGTCGGTTCATCGAGAAAGATTATATCCGGTGTGTGGATTAGTGTACATGCCAGTGCAAGTTTTTGCTTCATGCCCCCGGAGAGACGCCCGGAGAGACGGTCGCGAAACGGAGTAAGTCGCGTGAATTGCAGCAGCTCTTCTTTTCTTTCTTTATACTTGTAAACTTTATGAATTTCGGCGAAGAAATCGATATTCTCATCGATAGTTAAATCCTGATAAAGGCTGAAACGCTGCGATAAATAACCGATGTGTTTTTTTATTTCGCTTTTCTGTTTTCGTATGTCATACCCTAACAGCGAGATGCTGCCTTCCGTCGGCGGCAGAATTCCGCACATCATCCGGATTGATGTTGTTTTGCCTGCTCCATCGGGCCCCACCAGGCTGAATATCTCACCTCTATTGACCGTAAGAGAAACATGGTCGACCGCAGTGACGCGTTCCTCCTGTCCGTCACCAAATATCTTTACTATATTATTTAAGATAATAGCTTCTGCCATGATAAAAGGCCTTATTTATTTGCTATGTGCAGTACGACATCTGCCGGCACACCGGCTTTCAACGTTCCGTCAGGATTCGGCACTTTCACTTTAACGCTGAACACGAGTTTTGTTCGTTCATCCTTGGTTTGAATATTCTTTGGCGTAAACTCAGCGGTTGGCGATATGAAAACTACTTTTCCTTCGTATTCTTTATCCGGAAACGCATCCACGGTTACTACGGCTTTCTGGTTGAGTTGAACTTTCGGCAGATCTATTTCCGTTACATATATAGTAATATCCATCGACGAAAGGTTCGAAATGCGGAGAAGCACCGAACCCGTTCCTGCAAGTTCACCTTGTTCCACAAAACGTTCGGTGATCGTGCCTCCCGTCGGAGATGCAACGACACAGTCGTTCACTTTCTTTTGGAGTGAACCGAAAAGCCCTTTTGCCTGATCGCGCCTTGCACGTGCAATTTCAATTTCTTCCCGCCGCAATCCGCGTCTTGTTTTTTCCAGAATTTGTTTGCTGACTGTAAATCGCGTTTTTGCATCATCGAGCTGTTTTTCAGTTATTGTCTTGACTCGGTATAGTTCTTCCATACGCTTCAAATCGGCTTCGGCATTCTGATAATTCGCCTCTGCCTGAATAATATCTTCTTGCCGTGCTCCTTTCAATGCAAGGCGGTATTGCGATTCCGCCATCTCATATCCTCCCCGCGCTTGCTCCAATTGATACCGCCAGTCCGTATTGTCGATAATCAAGAGAGTGTCGCCTGCCTGGACAATCCAGCCTTCGTCGGCAATTATGAGTTTCACCTGGCCGCCTGATTGAGCGCTTACGGTTATTTCCTTTGCTTCGACAGTTCCGGTCGCCGAGATGGTCGTTCCATCGTTACCGTTGCACCCGAGAAGAATAACAGTGCAAAAAAAGAATACCGATATCTTGTTCATATATTCCTCTATGATTCTTGTGATGTAAAATTCATATTATTCAAATTAAATTTTTGGCGGGCTTCACCGGTTAAAACGCCTTCATATAAAATTCCAAACATGCCGCGAAATGCATCTTCGGCAGAAAATGACTGCTGCGAGAGCACCTGCGGATTCATGATTCCCTGTATTGTTGTCATAACTATCATGTAAAAAAGATCAGGATTTACATCTTCGCGGAATACTCCTTCCTTTTTTGCCTGTTTAAACATTTGCAGTAATTGACTTAAAATACGTTCACGGCGGAATGTATCAATTTCCCTCCACAGCGAGGGAATATATTTTTGAATATCTGCCATAAACGGCCGCGATAATTTACGAACAGTCCTTCCGACTAATGCAAAAATCTCCACGAGTTTTTCTTCAATCGGCTTGTCTGATGCAACGATTTCATGTACTGACTTCTCCACTTTTCTCAAATGGATGTGTACAATCGACATCAGCAAAGTTTCCTTGCTCGGAAAGAACTTGTAAACAGTTTTTTTACTCATCCCCGTGTCGGATGCTATCTCGTCCATTGTCACTTTATTGAAACCAAAGTCCATAAACCGTGACATGGCGGCATCAATGATCCTGCCTTCATCCTTATCTTCCATATTTTTAATCTCCATTAGAAACTATTTAAGTATTATAAGTTTCCAATTTAAAGAAAACCAAGATTAATTGGCTTAAAATAAATCATAGCAATTACAATTAGAAAACTATTATCGTTTCTATAGTTTCCAATATAAATAAATGACTCTGATTTGTCAAATAGAATTTTGGCAATATCGCTTTCCGAAAGTCCTTAAAGATTGTGCTTTGATAATTTTCGGAAAGTTGCTGTATTGAAACCTTGCAGTCCCCGCCTGCCCGCCGGAGTTTGCTTTGTAACGTATGTAAGCCCTTTTTAAAGTGGTTAGGAGGGCAAATACTACAAACAACCCTCTACATATTCAACTGATGGTTCTATACCTGCACGGATGTCTGTTATTTTACCGTCACCCTCTTCAAGCACGATTGCCCTTTCCCCGTCGGATGACTTAAAGATAAGGTAATGACCAGTAGGGTCATATTTGTGTGGCTCAATGACAACCGAGGGATAACGTTTCTTGATTTCACTTAGCGTGCTACCAATACTGATTCCTAAAGTATTCGGGATGTTTGGATCAAGAGCCTCTCCCCGGGTAACCACGCCCTCTTCTACCATGAACTTCATCTCAGGATATTTTGGAAAGGTTACATAATCACAGCCAGGATCGTATTTGGACGGGACAGCCTTATCACCAATTGCATTCTCAATAACTTCAAGCATCATACCAAATTTAATTAAACCATAAGACTCAAAATCAAGGACTAAAGCATCTTGTACACATGCTCCAAAAGACAGACACAATAATGTGACAAAAAAAAAAATAATGGAATAACTTTTCATAGTATTTGTCCTAACGGATGTCAGCCCCGATTCCTTTTATCGGGGTCAGTTTACCCGCCGTAGTTGCTGTTTAACGTAGGCGGGCTTGTTTACCCCGATGTTGTTTATCGGGGAGCCGCTGGTTATACCGCTTGCGTGTTTTTCATATTTTGCCGTTTGCTCTCTTAGATCGAATTTTGTAAATTGAGTTATGCTAACTCAGACAAACACGCTTCCAATGTTCAAAGGGCCAGAAGTTCAAAATGACTTCGATTCACTTGCACAAATTATATTGCATTGTGGTGATACTCTCGATTTTCTTGTAACTGTCCCAAATGATACTGCAAAGCTAATTATAACTTCTCCACCTTACAACCTTGGAAAAGAATATGAGAGTAAGACAGCAATTGAAGCATACCTCGAAATTCAAGACCAAGTTATAAAACAACTCGTCAGCAAGTTACGACCCGATGGAAGTATTTGCTGGCAAGTTGGTAACTTCGTTGAGAACTCCGAAGTATTTCCACTTGATACTCTTTACTATAACCACTTCAAGAAATACGGAATGAAGCTTCGGAACCGAATCATTTGGAGGTTTAATCATGGCCTCCATGCCAGTAAACGATTCTCTGGAAGATATGAAACGATTCTCTGGTTCACAAAATCAGATAGCTACACGTTCAATTTAGATTCAGTCAGAATTCCATCGAAATATCCTGGAAAACTACATTTCAAGGGACCCAAACGTGGCCTTCCATCGGGAAACCCACTCGGAAAAAATCCCTCAGATGTCTGGGATTTCATTGCCCAAGAATGGGAAAAAGAACTTTGGGACATTCCAAATGTGAAAGCAAACCATCCAGAGAAAACAGTTCATCCCTGCCAATATCCGATTGAACTTATTGAGCGATGCGTCCTTGCATTGACTGTCGAAGATGACTGGGTTCTTGATCCGTACTGTGGCGTCGGTTCTGCACTCATTGCAGCACTCATGCACAATCGAAAAGCTGCCGGCGTTGACAAAGAACAAGAATACATTACTGTTGCAAAACAAAGAATCGAAGACTTCTACACTGGAAAACTGAAAATCAGACCACTTGGGAAACCTGTTTTTGAACCGACTGGCAAAGAAAAAGTATCACAAATTCCCGAAGCGTGGAAAAACGGAAATGGAGACTCTGAATGAAGATCGTTGGTATCTACTCCTTTAAAAATGGAAAAGAAACGATTGATCAAAAATATCCTCATTTGCTTAAAGAGGTTGAATCTGTGATTACTAAAATTGGAGCTCAGAAAGCGAAAACCAAGAAAAGCAAAGAGAAAACCATGCCAGGGAAAATGCTTTACAATCCCAAGGCTTTGAATAAAGCGTTTAAGAAAGAATTTTCCAAATTTGGATGGAATGACCAACGAGTTCCGTGTGAATATCCTACGCAATACTATTCTCCAACTTATAAGCCTGCAAAACTCAATAAAGGTGCGTTTCGAGAAATGGACTTTATCAAAGATAAGCTTGGAATTGAAGTCCAGTTCGGCAAATATGCTTTTATGGTGTACAATGTTTGTGCGAAAATGACAATCTTTAACAAGCTCGGCTTCATTGATACGGGAATTGAAATTGTTCCAATCAAGAAATTTGCCGATCAAATGTCTACCGGTGTCTCGTACTTCGAGCAATTCGTTTGGGACTTGGAGCATCGTGGTATTTCAGACATCGACATTCCTGTTTTGATCCTCGGCATAGACAAATAAGTCGAAAGCAAACGGCATTTCGTTTTACCCAAACGCAAGCAGTATAACGGACGGGCGCTGAGCTGCCGCGCTGATAATTTTCAAGTTGTTGAAAACGAAACGAGTTTCAAGATGATAGTCTTCAAAATATACTCAACCATTACGCGCCATGTGCCGCTTTACGGCATCCCGCTCTTTGTATTTTTATTGATGCGGGAGAACTCGCAAAGATTGTTTACTATGTCTTAAAAAACAAAACACCTTATAAAGGTCTCAAAGGTCAACCGATTAGCCGACAGAAATCTCAGCAGTGGCCACGCCTGGCAAGCCGCTTTCCTAACTGATGCCGTAAGAGCATCGTGCGCTGGATTGTCCCGAAGGGATCCCTGCGGGAGGAAGCCAGGTGTTGTGCCGTGGAAATATCTGGAACGTCTCGCTTGTACGAGACACACTTCCGCCATCAATTCTTTGATGAGTTGGAGGTTAATCCGAAAAATGGTTTGGACGTCATTGCCTGGTCGTGGCGTTCTGCTCGATAGATAATGCGGCTTTTGTTATCGCTGTGTGCCGGCTGCGTTCGGTCGTCAACACTCTCAAAATATTTTGCATCCCGCTGCTGCGGGACGCATCGGGAGAATTTTATTTACTTGACTCTTTCCTTTTTAAAATGGTTAGGCAACATACATACAATTATTGATAATTAAGTGAAGCCTCAAAGTCAAAGAAATATTTTAGGTTCTTTTCATAGGTTAAATATGTAGCAGAATAAACAATTTGATAATAATAGTCTGCATTCTTAATTATTGTAACAATACCTCGATATTCATCTGGAATTCTGGCATGAGAAGAAAAATACAGTGACCTACATTTATTGTTAGGAAGACTACGAACACTATCCTGCGTTAACTTACCACGCTTAAGAAAATTGTGTATCAAATCGTATTCACTTGTCGAGTGAGTAGGTGTGGCAATGATAGAAATTGAATTGCGAAGAGGCCCATAGCGAACACGTTCAGTGAGTGGCGTCTCAACCATTAAAACCATGGCACCATCATGCGATCCACTGCTAATTTCTCTGTAAAGAACAAAGTTGTCGGGATACGCCACTTTAAATCTAGCAATCTTATTTTGGTAAATGATTTGCGAATCAGACAATTCGAGTGAAATTGAGCTGTCTGAGAGGGATAACATCAAACCCTCCTCCGATTCGATGTCTCTCTTAGGACAATATTTCTTCAGTTTGACCCAAGAATCAAAGCAGATAGCTTTCGAATGAAAGCAAAGTCCATAGAAAAACATACTAGAATAGAGTGCGGGATTCAGCGAGTCACCACCTTCTCTATAGAGTTCGTGGAGCAAAGAGAAGCCCTTGTCTAGATATCCATATGAATTTGTATCTGATGGATTCCAACGTTGAGAATAGTTACCAGCCAATCCGATTCGCGCTTGTGAAGATGAGGGATTAGCGCTAAGTGCAATTTCATAAAAAGAGTCACTATTATCTAAAGCGTTAGGGATATCTAGATTGTGCGCGAAATAGTAGAGTTGAGCCATCCACAAGTAGTACTTCTCGTCATTTCGGATCTTACCATCACGCCGCATACCCTGTAGCGTATCGAGAAAAGCAGTCAATTGTTGAGATAAAATATGAGTATCATTACTGTCCTTAACGGCAGGTGGGAAGAACGAAAGACGTGTGGAGAAAGCCTCTACTCTTTTGTCTATGTAATGACTTTCTGCTAATGTTTGCGAGAATGTTTCAATGAAAAATGAGACGCAAACCCAACCTATGAAGAATATTCTATATGAAAGCATATTTCCTCTATGAGTATGTTGCCTAACGTGAGCGTAAGCTGCCGCAGGCTTTAAATGCACTAAACTTCAATTTTAATTCAAAACTTTCGAAAACATTCTGAAATCGAAAATCACGCCAGAGCCCTGCGGTCAGCTTGACGCATAGTTAGGCCTTAAGTGTATTAATTTCCCTTTAAATATTTGTCTAAAAATATTTTGATTTTTCCGTACCCTTCAATTTCATTCTCTTTTTTTACAAATCCGTGGCCTTCATCATCAAAGAGAACATATTCGACAGGCACTCCATTTGCTTTTACTGCTTCGACTATTTCATCTGATTCGACTTGTAAAACGCGAGGATCATTCGCTCCTTGAAGCACCATAAGCGGTTTTGTGACCTTTTGGGCATGAAATAATGGCGATATTTTATACAGACGGGTTGAATCAGCCGAAAAAGGATCGCCTAATTCCTCATATAAAGCAAGTCTAAAAGACTCCCAATATGGGGGAACTGATTTTAGTGTTCTTAACCAGTTTGTAACCCCAAAAATATTTACGCCAACTGTGAATTCTTCGGGAGCAAAAGTCAGTGCGGCCATCACCATATAACCGCCATAAGATCCACCTATAATTCCAACTTTATTCATATCAATAATTCCACTGCCTGCCAAATAATCTTTGCCCGATATGCAATCTTTTAAATCTAAATCACCATGATTCTTATCATCCATCTTATAAAATGTTTTACCATATCCTGAGCTTCCCCGATTATTAACCGCTAAGATTGCATAGCCATGATTTACAAGATATTGAATCAATGCAAAATAGTTTAATCTTGATTGCCCACCAGGACCACCATGAACCCAAACAAGTGCTGGTACCTTATTAGAAGAAGATGCATTATGTGGCTTATAAAAAATGGCGGGAATCTCAAGACTATCAAAAGATTTATATCTCACTACTTCACCTTCAACTAAATCGTCCTGGCTTATTTCCTGATTCAAAGTGTTGGTTAATCGGATATTTTTTTTTGTTTCGATATTGTATACAAATAAATCATTTGGTGAGGACGATGTACTTACAGTCAATCGTATTAAATTTTCACTTTTACTAATGCTCACTGATGAGATGCTGCCGCCTTGAAAATCAGGTAATTCAAGTTGCTTTTTCGTCTGAAGATCAATGAGTTTTATTGACGTCTTTGCGTCTTCATTGATTCCGATCACCCTGTATTTTTCATTGTATGAATTATATGAATACCAAATATCCCATGGTGTTTCAAAAACCTTTTCACTTTTACCACTTTGCAAATTGTACTTACTTAAATATAAAAATTCGTTATTTAGGTTTGTTAATAAGAAAAGATTTTCATTAGCTAAATCAAAAAATTGGGGATTGAATTCTGCATCTCCTGTATGCGGGGAAATGTGCTTCATTTTTTTGGTTTCTAAATCATAAAGATAAAGTTCATTATTGCTTGTTGTAATCGATTTAGTTAGTGCCAGATATCTTTTGTTTTCTGATATTGCTCCAACATCCAACCCTTCGTTATTCTGGTACATTAATTCATAAGCTTCATTGTCCCGAAAGTCGTTGATCTTTTTCTCGTATAAATCAAAGAATTTTGGATCACGTTTGTTTGATGAAAAGAAAAAGCTTTTTTCATCTCTGCTCCATCCATAAAAATTTGATTTAGAACCTTCGAAAGCTGTAAGATCTAAAGTATTGTTAGAGCTGTCCACCCAAAAAATGTGGTCATTCTCATCGCCTCCTTTATCTGCGCTATACAGGAATCCATTACCATCAGGCAGATAAGAGGTAGAAAAATAGGACTCTTTTGCTGATTGTGTAAGCTGTTGATGACTAGTGCCATCTACTGGAAGAGCAAAAACATTATAAATACCAGTTTCATTACTTGTAACAAGCAGTCTGGATTCATCAGGAGAAAATGATCCACCCCAAATATTTACATTCTTATAAAATTGTTCAATTGAATATTTATTAACTTCTCTGACACTATCACTGCTACAAGAAAATACAAATAGAGAAATAACTGAAATTATGAAAATCTTCATTTTATACCTCCTATTTTATTTTAAAGTAATAAGTACTATTCGAAAATGAAAATATTTCATCGTATTAGATTGATGATGCTGTTAAAGCCTAACATCTGATTAGATAGACTTAGTCTATATTTTGTGCGTAATAGGACGATATATATGCCGAAGGCATCCTCCAAAGGAGCACTTTGTGCCTTCGGGAGACTTTGTCTGTATTTTGTTCGTAATAGCATGATATATAGACTTAGTATCTAATACTGCATCTACAAATTGCACACATTCCTACTCAATATAAGGTATAAATATCTTGGTGACGTTTGGAATATAAAAAGTGATCATAGGCGTATGGATCCCGTATTGGGATGTATAGTATCTATTTTTTCAAGAACTGTCATTGGCGATCCCCCAATGGTAACTATCAGCAATTTAAGACTTTTATCCGCTATCTTCTTGGCAAAGTTGATGTTTTAAATATACATGTTTGTCAATAGGGGGGCAAGCTTAAATTTAAAATGTCGAGTATGATTTTTATAATCCCCACCTCGCCAACAACGAGTTTTTACTCCTTACAT
>CAZYAM010000003.1:9063-68279 GCA_964645575.1 uncultured Ignavibacteriaceae bacterium | reverse complement strand
GTTTTTGTCGGTAATCCTTTATCTCCGATTCCTCAATTACGCTGAGCAGTTACTAAAAATCGAACATTTTAAACCGGCATATATTAGCGGGATGGAAGAACAAAAAGGAGAGATAGACGCTCTTGTTGATAATTCCGCATCACCAACGTTTGATAATACAATTCTTATGCTCGAACTGAGCGGCACACTTTTGGATAAAGTCGGCAGAGTATTTAATGCATTGCGCAATGCAAACACAAATGATGAAATACAAAATATCGCGGCAGAAATCACTCCCCTTCTCACGAAGCACCGCGATGATATTAATCTAAACGAGAAATTATTTCAGCGTGTAAAAAGTGTATATGAGAATATCGATAAACTCTCATTAACACCGGAACAGCGAAAACTGACCGAGGAGATTTATAAAAGATTTGTACGCGGCGGTGCAAACCTGAAAGGCGCCCCAAAAGAACGTTTCCGAAAACTCAATGAAGAACTTTCCATGCTCTCGCTAAAATTCGACGATAATGTTCTTAAAGAAACGAACGGCTTCAAAATGATCATTGATAAAAAAGATGATCTTGCGGGCTTGCCCCAGAGTTCAATTGACGCCGCCTCGGAAGCTGCGAAGAAAGCAGGTATGGAAGGAAAATGGGTGTTCACCGTTCACAAACCGAGCATGATCCCATTTTTACAATATGCACAAAATCGCGCCCTTCGTGAAAAAGTATTCAAAGCTTATATCAATCGCGGCGACAACAATAATGAATTTGACAACAAAGAAATTGTCGCAAGAATTGCCGTCATGCGCGTAGAGCGGGCAAATATTCTTGGCTTTAAAACGCATGCCGATTTTGTACTGGAACGCAACATGGCAAAAACTCCGCAGGCAGTGTACGATTTTATGAAGAAGATCTGGGATCCGGCTCTTAAGGCGGCAAAAAATGAAACAGTTGAAATGCAAAAAATTATCGATGCTGAAGGCGGTAAATTTAAGCTGGAGCCATGGGATTGGTGGTACTATGCAGAAAAAGTGCGCAAGGCAAAATATGATCTGGACGAGAATGAACTCCGGCCGTATTTTCTGCTGGAGAATGTACGAAACGGAGCATTTGAAGTGGCATCAAAACTCTACGGTATTCGATTCATTGAGCGAAATGACATTCCCAAATATGTGGACGAAGCAAAAGTTTTTGAAGTGAACCGCAGCGACGGCTCACATATCGGTATCTTCTATACCGATTATTTTCCGCGGCCGGGAAAACGCGCCGGTGCATGGATGGGTTCCCTTCGAATACAGCATCGTTTAGGTGATTCTATGATAACACCGATTATTTATAATGTCGGGAATTTTTCACGCCCGACAGGCGATAAGCCCTCACTCTTGAGTTTCGAGGAAGTCGAAACGCTTTTTCATGAATTAGGCCATGCACTGCACGGACTGCTTTCTAATGTAACATATGAGAGTCTTGCCGGTACGAATGTGCCGCGCGACTTTGTCGAGCTCCCTTCACAGATTATGGAACATTGGGCTTCCGAGCCTGAAGTATTGAAGTTATATGCACGACATTATAAAACCGGCGAACCGATTCCGCAGGAACTCATTAATAAAATTCAGAAAAGCAGCAAGTTTAATCAGGGATTTGCAACGGTTGAATATCTTTCCGCAGCATTTCTTGATATGGACTGGCATACACTCGCAAGCACTGCGCCAATTACCACTTCCGTGTTTGAAAAGGAATCGCTTTCAAAGATCGGTTTAATCCCTGAAATAGTTGTTCGCTACCGCAGCCCATATTTCGCGCATATATTCAGCGGTGGATATTCCGCCGGGTATTATAGTTACTTATGGGCAGAGGTGCTGGACACGGACGCCTTCGAGGCATTTAAAGAGAAAGGAATATTTGATCAGGCGACAGCACAAGCATTCCTGAAAAACATACTCGAACGCGGCGGCACGGACGACCCGATGAAATTGTATATTCAATTCCGCGGCAGAAAGCCCGCCATTGAAGCATTGCTAAAAAATCGCGGATTGATGGATGAGAATTAGAAGACAAAAACTGTAAAATAAAAAGCGGTGTCAGAACTTGTGTATTTGCCCTGTTCCCGTATTTCACGGGTACAACTTTATCGCAGGAAGCACAATATTTGAATGCGAATTTTAGTTTAACTTAGCTACCCGCAGTCTCAGCGAGTTTGTTACCACACTCACAGAGCTAAACACCATCGCCCCGGCAGCAAACATCGGATTGAGCAAACCCAATGCCGCCAGCGGTATACCGATCGCATTGTAAATAAACGCCCAGAAAAGATTCTGCTTTATGGTGCGCATGGTTTGCCGGGAAAGACGGATCGCGCGAAGAACTCCTGTTAAATCGGATTTCATCAGTGTAATATCTGCAGTCTCCATCGCTATATCAGAGCCGGTTCCTATTGCAATGCCTACATCTGCCTGTGCCAGCGAAGGTGCATCGTTGATGCCGTCGCCGACCATTGCAACGACCTTCCCTTTTGATTGAAGTTCCCGGACCTTCGCTGCTTTTTGATTCGGTAAAACTTCAGCGACGACAAGATCTATACCGGCTTGTAATGCAATTGCATTTGCGGTACGTGAATTATCGCCCGTTAACAGAACAATTTCGAATCCCATGGCTTTTAATTCCGCTACAGTCTCTTTCGATAACTGTTGAAGCGTATCTGCGACGGCAATGATACCTGCAAGCTTGCCATCGACGGCAACAAGAATTGGCGTCTTGCCCTGATTGGAGAACCGAATAAGATCGCTTACAGCAATTGAGGTATCTATAGATACATCCTTCATCATTTTCTCACTCCCGAGGAGCACTTTCAGGCCATACACTGTTCCCTCTACGCCGAATCCCGTATGCGATTGAAACGAATCCGTCTCATCCAAAACAAAAGAGTGAAACTTTGATTCACGCACAATGGCTTCACCCAGTGGGTGTTCCGATCTCTTTTCCAGCGCAGCTGCTAATTTTAATACTGCCTCCTCATCTGTTCCGTTAAGTCCTTGTATATCCGTTACAGACGGCTTTCCTGAGGTGATAGTCCCGGTTTTATCGAAAACAATTGTATTTATTTTATGAGCCCGCTCTAGACTCTCGGCATTTTTAATCAGTACACCGAGTGATGCACCTCTGCCTGTTCCGACCATAATCGCAGTGGGAGTTGCGAGTCCGAGTGCGCATGGACATGCAATAACGAGAACCGCAACGGCATTCATTAACGCAGATGCAAAACCAATGCCGATTGCGTAATGCCAAACACCGAATGTCGCAATTGCAATCATTATCACAATAGGGACAAACACAGATGCGATTCTATCGGCAAGATGCTGAATAGGAGCTTTAGAACCCTGCGCTTCTTCCACAAGTTTTGTAATATGGGCAACAATTGTATCTGCTCCGACAGCAATTGCACGAAATTCAAAACCTCCGTTTCGATTGATCGTACCGCCAATCACTTTATCGCTGATAGTTTTTTCTATGGGAATACTTTCGCCGCTCACCATAGATTCATCGACGGATGAAACACCTTTAAGTATCACACCATCAACTGGAATGCGTTCGCCGGGGCGTACGATAAGAACATCGCCGACAATAACATCGGCGGCCGAAATTTCATATTCATTATTCTCTTTAATAACGTGCGCAGTTTTTGGCTGAAGATTCATTAGAAGTCTTATGGATTCTGATGCTTTATTTTTTGCACGTGATTCGAGCATTCTTCCCATCAAAATCAGCGTGATGATTACCGCTGCCGAATCAAAATATACCGCACGTACATCTGTACCTGGCGGGAACCACTGCGGAAACAGCACAATACACGCGCTGTATAAAAATGCCGACCCTGTTCCAACAGCAACGAGAGTATTCATATCCGCCGCAAAGTGCTGTGCTAATTTCCATGCCGGTCTGAAAAAACGCTTTCCCGAGACGATCATCACAGGTATAGTAAGTATCAGTAGAAGCGTATTAACCTCATCCATCGACAAAGGAATGCGGGACATAAACCAAGCGGCCATGCTCAACATATTGATCAGCATGATCGGAACTGCGAGAACGAGACTGAAGAGAAATTCGCGCTTGAGTTGACGATATGATTTTTCCTGATAAGAACCTTCCGAAAGTTGCTTTTGCACAAGGCCAAGAGAACTTTCGGAAGGTTTCGAGTCCTCCGGTATCTTTAATTTGTAGCCCGCCCCATCGACGGCTTTGGCCAATACGTCAAGAGAAGCCTTTTGGGGATCAAATGAGAGTGTAACTGCTTCCGTTGCAAGATTGACATTGGCAATTTCGACTCCGTCGACCTTTTTCAACGTTTTCTCAACCCGCGCAACACAGCTTGCGCACGTCATACCTTCTATCGGCAGTGTCAGAGTTTCGATATGATGAGCAGAATCATTCATTGAATCGAGACAACTTTGTATCCGGCTTCTTCTATCTTCTCGGAAAAGGCTTTGATGACATTTTGATCGTCATACCGGACGCGCGCCTTGCCAATCTGCACATCCTCAACTTCCAATCCGTCAACCGAGTCCAGAGCTTGCTTCATGTGCATAACACAGTGTCTGCAGCTCATTCCCTGGATTATTAATTCGTGGGATTTCATATTCATTACTCTTTATTTTCTACAGAATACTTCATTCTCAAATACCATCCTTTTTATTATTAACAATGGAACAACCAATAAGGTTTCATAGTCAGTATATAAAAATAGAAAGCGCCGGCGTGTATATTTAGTGTTTCTTGACAATAGTATAAACTTATTATATTTTTGCAATGAGATGAAAAACAAAATTTCCAAATTTGCCCTTCGAACGGAAAAATACCTTCCCATTTTCATCCTTGCAGCACTGCTTTCAAGCATTACTGTTATGTCATTTCACAGCCACCATTGTGATGAAGAATCTGATAATTGTCCTCTTTGCGCATTTCAGCAGTCTTTATCATCATCTTCTGTAACAGTGGAATCTGGGATTTCAGATATTATACTCCATAAGCCGGTGCTGGTATCGATAATCACTCAATACGATAGAGTTACGGATCCCTCTCAAAAAACAGTCTGCTATTCACACGCTCCGCCTAACTACTCCTAGTTTCATTCTCGTTTAAAAATACTTTAGTACTGAAAACTGAGGTGGTCTGGTAGTCGCGGACTTTATGTCCGCGTGTAAAGCCAGAACCGCAAGCTAAAGCTTGCGTCTACTATTGCTTTTCTAATTTTGAGGAATATCAATATGAATTTTAAATATGTTTTTTTCATTTTAATTACAGCTACAGCATCAGTATTAGGGCAGGATGATTTCCCCGTAACCCAATCAAAAGCCGGTTCACCCTTCAACCAATCGAAGTTTGTTCCGGATATTTCAATGATTGTCGACTTTTCATGGGTTTCACGGGATATTGATAACGGAGTTTTTTCAGAACTTCACATGCCGGGATTCACCCATCACCATGACAAAGAGGGTCATGACCATAGCAGCATGAATTCCCTGAAGGGATTTAATCTTAATTACGGGGAAATTTCGTTCTATTCTATTGTTGATCCATACTTCGATCTCTTCGCTGTACTCCATGTTGCAGAGGAACATGCAGGATTAGAAGAGGCATACATTACAACACGAAAACTGCCATACGGTTTTCAGGTAAAAGCGGGGAAATTTCTATCCAGCTTCGGCAGATTAAATGAACAACACACACATTATTTGGATTTTGCTGAACGCCCGCTGGTATTAAATGCTTTCTTCGGCGAGGAAGGATTGAATGAACTTGGAACACGAATTACCTGGGTCGCACCAACTGATTTCTATCTTATGCTGGGCACTGAAATCCTGATGGGAGAAAACGAAGCAAGTTTCGGAACTGCAGGTTTCAGCGATGTCAATGGACTCGTTAATATTCATGAGAGTGAGAATCCAAACCTGTTCGTGGGTTATGCACGGTCATCCTTCGACATAGAGGAAACAGTTGTATTATTCGGCTTCTCATACGCTCATGGAAAAACCAGAATGGATGAAGGTTTTTCAGCTTCAGAAGACGAAGGAACAGCTATTGATGCTTCCACGGATATTCTCTGCGGTGATCTGACGGTAAAATATATCATCGACGCAATACATAACATTTCTTTCCAGAGTGAATACATGCATCGTTCGATAGATGGTTCATTGTACAACCGTGATACTTCTTTTACGGTAGCAAAAAACTCTCTGGAAAGAAAACAGGCAGGTTTTTATTCTCAACTCGTTGCTAAACTGGGGCTCAGATGGAGAGCCGGTGTAAGATATGATCTTATGAATCTCAATGATGTAATCATCGGCAGTACGAAACAGAATTATCCTGAAAATCCCGCTCGATATTCGGCAATGCTTGAGTACCTTCCAACCGAATTTTCAAGACTTCGACTGCAGGTGAATCACGATGAAAGCAAATACCTGCACACTTCGAACGGATTGATTTATAAACCCTATACAGAATTTATTCTCCAACTTAATATAGCCATTGGCGCACATGGCGCGCATTCTTTCTAATTTATATCTAAGGAGATACCAATGAGAATATTATGTTTTGTTTTAACTTGCATTTTATATACACAGGTTGTTTTTTCTGAACGCTTACAAGTTGTAACAACCTATCCCTATATAGCAGATATTACAGAAAAAATAGGCGGTGAGCGTGTTCGGGTTATTCCACTCGCAAGAGGTGACTATAATCCGCATGTTATTATTCCTAAACCATCATACATTGCAAAATTACGGAGAGCCGATCTTCTCATTATCAATGGAGCGCAGCTTGAAATCGGCTGGCTGCCTCCAATTCTCAAACAAGCTAATAATGGCAATGTTCAGCCGGGAGAGAGGGGATTTCTCGATCTTTCAACCTACATGCACCTTATAGACGTTCCGACGAGTGTTTCACGTGAACAAGGAGATGTCCATCCTGAGGGAAACCCGCACTTCTGCATGAATCCAGACAACATACTGTTAATCGCAAAAGCGATAACAGACAAACTTTGCGAGATCGACCCGGAAAGTAAATCCCTTTACCAAACAAACTATACGGAGTTTGAGAAAATATGGGGACAGAAAACTAAGGAATGGGAAGAGAAAATGAATCCGATGAAAGGAGTAAAGGTAATTGAGTATCATAAAAATTATGATTATTTCCTGCAAAAGTACGGACTTATCATAGCAGGAACAATAGAACCTCTGCCGGGTATTCCTCCAACTTCAAGGCATATCGGAGAAGTTGAAAAACTTATAGAAAGTGAAAAGATCCGCTGTATCCTGCAGGATGTTTATAATCCTAAGGATGCTTCAGAATATCTTTCAAAAAAACTTAATATAAAAATGATTATCTTTCCTCAAGACATCGGAGCCGTTAAAGAAGCTGAAGGAATTATTTCATTATTTGATGAAATGGTAAGGAGAATAACACAATGACCGATATATTACTTTCGGCATTCCTTCTTTCGGTAGTGCTGCTTGGCATCCATTCCTTCTTTGGCCTTGAAATTATAAAACGAGGAATTATATTCACCGATCTCGCAATTGGCCAGATGGCTGCATTAGGCGCTGCGCTCTCGGTTTTGTTATTAGAGGGCCAGTATATCTATCTCCTTTCACTTTCATTCGCACTGATTGGAGGACTTGTAATTGCATTCGCTTCAAAGCGAACCGTGTCGCATGAAGCTTTTATCGGACTTTTATATGCATTCGGAATTTCAGGTGTGTTTATCGTACTTTCAAAATCAAGCCACGGCTTAGAAATGTTCGATAGACTTATGGCATCCGATATTTTATTTACCCCTATGAGTGATATCGTCGAGACAACTATTATTTATTCAATCCTCGGCCTGCTCTTATTTTTTGTTTATCCAAGAATAAAAGGAGTATGGAAAGATATATTATTCTTTGTATCGTTCGCAGCAACCGTTACCAGCTCTGTAAGAATGGCGGGAGTGCTTATCGTCTTCGCTCTTCTCGTGGCTCCGGCGTATGTATCTATCAGAATGAATAAAGGAAAATTACTTTTAACGGCATGGGCTATCGGGACCTGTGTGAATGTTATTTCTATACTTGTTTCATACAATTTAGATTTGCCGACCGGATATACACTTGTGTTTTTTCATGCACTGCTTGCGTTGACCGTTTCCCTTCTCTTCCCTGCTAAAAAGCGAACAGAATGACATACAATAACAATCAACCGGCAATCTTGGAGGGGGTAAATCAGTCCTAAGAAACAGAAAAACGGAATGACTGAGTTATATTTATAAATTCGATTCGTGATGTCGTTAAAAAGAGTTACATGACCTTATATGTTTTTTAAAGGAATAGAAGCTTCAATCTTATATACCTATAAAGTTTTTCATAACGACGACTATAACGAAGGTTTTATCTTAAATTTCGGGAAATAATCATGGAAATATCCGAATGGAAAAAACAACTCGAGTCCGAGAGAGAGAATAAAGATGTTTTTTTTGGACAGCATTTTCAATCACCCATACCTTTTGAGGCACATGTAAAGTTTAAAGGACTTTACTATTATTCCCCCGACCCCAGATACAGGTTCGAGCTTGTTCTTCACGAGCATAAGAAGAAAGAAAGCATAAAAGTGCAAGACACTCAGGATAATGAGAGGGGGCTTCTAAGATGGGGAGAATTCAGGTTTAGAATAGACAACGAAGAATTCGTGCTTCAAGCTTATAAAAGCAATCCTGCTGAAGGGAGATTATTTATTCCTTTCCGTGATGCGACAAGCGGCAAGGAAACATATGGGGCGGGACGATATATTGACCTTAAACCTGAAGACGATTATAACGAGGGGAAATGGGTTCTCGACTTCAATAAAGCATATAATCCATGGTGTGCCTATAGCAAAGAGTACAGCTGCCCTTTCGTACCTCCGGAAAACTGGCTTAAAATTTCTATTCAAGCAGGCGAAAAGAACTATAAAAAGGAAGAATAAATGGCTAAGGCGCTTTTGAGACAACAGGCTCATCAAACACTTATATAGGAGGCATTCATGAAACTATTGATAGCCTTTGGTACAGATGACGGCATAAATTTGAAAGAAGATCATGCAGGCAAATCTAAGTATTTTCATGTCTATCGTTTTTTTGATAACAAAGAAGAATTTGTCGAACAAAGAAATAACGTTGAATATAAGGAAGATGAATCGATAATACGTGGGGATCCAGGAAAAGCTAAGTCTACGGCTTCTGTATTGAAAGGATTAGATGGAGTTGTAGGTAAAAGGTTTGGCCCCAATCTTCTAAGATTATCAAAAAATTTAGTATGCATAGTTGTGCGGAGAGCAACTATTTATGATGCAATTCAACTTATCCATGCTAATATCGATAAAATATCTCAGGAGAAAGAAAAGGGAGAGAATAGAAAGCATTTAATATTCTCATAAAGCAGGAAGAATTTCATAGATAAAGAAATGTAGCTCTCGGCGACGGCAGAAATTTTACTGTTATTAAAATAGCAGCCAAATTATAAAAGTCAAAGATGCAGCCTTATTATCCATAGCGAAATAGGATCGGTAATATCTAATAATAAAAGAGGTTTCATTGTATAAATATTTATTTGGGCCTGTTCCTTCAAGACGATTAGGGATGTCTTTAGGAGTTGATTTAGTTCCCAAAAAAGTATGCTCGCTTGATTGCGTTTATTGCGAGGTCGGGAGAACAACAAAACTGACACTTGACAGAAAAGAATACATTAAGTTCGATAAGGTAAAAGAGGAATTAACGAATTATTTCGCCAACAATCCCGATCCTGATTATATTACCTTTTCGGGTTCTGGCGAGCCAACGTTAAACATTCGCATAGGTGAAATTCTTCAATTTATAAAACAAAATAAGCCCGGCATTCCTGTTGCCGTTTTAACGAATGGAACATTGTTTTACGATAAAAATGTCAGAGATGCGATAAAAGACGCAGACGTTATCCTTCCCTCTCTGGACGCAGCAACAGAAGATGTATTCAAAAAAATAAATCGCCCTCCGGAAAATTTAACAATAGATAAATACATACAAGGATTAATAACACTAAGGAGCGAGTTTAAAGGAAAAATATGGCTCGAGATATTCATTCTTCCGGGATATAATGACAGCGATAATGAGCTGATAGAGCTTAAAAAAGCAATATTAAAAATAAATCCCGATTCTGTTCAATTAAATACCTTAGATCGACCCGGAACGGTAACAAATTTAAGAAGTGCGACAAAAGAAGAATTGCAGCGTGTAATCAATTTCTGGAAATTAGACAATGTTGAAATAATTGCAGCATCGTCGGAAAGAAAAAACATACAGTCATACAGAAAAGATACAGAAACAGCCATCATAGAGACCATAGCAAGAAGACCCTGTACGATTGACGACCTGGCAAAAATATTGGGGATGCATATCAACGAAATTAATAAATACCTTGATGTTTTAGAATCAGAAAATAAAATTGAACCGGTCAGGCAAGAAAGAGGGGTTTTTTATAAAAGAAAAGACAAATAACTGAAATTAGACAAAGTGAGAAACTTGTAAATTCCATATAAATATTTTTGGTATAATACGATAAAAGAGGATAGTCCTCATTGGCAAAAAGCAACAAGACAAAATAGACATGGTTAATCCGCGCAAGAGAATCTCATGACGGACATCCTTCGGGCCGTAATTCTGATTCAAGAATTTTGAAAAAATCCTTTGATCATCTGACGATACCTGTTATGGTGTTTGACATTTATAGAAGAGAGAGATGGATCACGAATTCATTGGAAACGGGGCAAGTATGAGTTTAATCGAATTAGAAAACGTTACGAAGGTATATCAGACAGGTGAAGTACCGGTTAGGGCATTAAAAGGTATATCGCTTCAACTTGAAAAAAAATCTTTTGTTTCATTCATCGGCCCTTCAGGGAGCGGGAAATCTACTCTGTTGAATCTCATCGGCGTTCTAGATAAACCGACGCAGGGCAATATACTTGTCAACGGAACTGATGTGAACAAATTAGACAGAGCCGAAGCCGCAGCGTTTCGCGGAAGGACCATCGGTTTCGTATTTCAGAATTTCAATCTTATTCCTGTCTTGACCGTGTATGAAAACGTCGAGTATCCACTCCTTATGCTTGGCCGGCTTCCATTGAAGGAACGTCACAGCCGTGTGATGCAATTATTGGAAAAGGTCGGTATGTCCGACCAAAAAGAAAAATATCCAAACCGGATTTCCGGCGGGCAAAAACAGCGTGTTGCTGTCGCACGAGCTTTGGTGACAAATCCACAAATTGTTCTCGCAGACGAGCCAACAGCCAATCTCGATCATGTCACTGCATTTAAGATTATAAATATCATGCACGAGATGACGAACGAATTCGGGACAACGTTCATTTTTTCAACACACGACCCTAAGATTGTTGGAGAAGCAGAAATCCTTCACACTCTGGAAGATGGAACTATTGTCAACACGGAATACAGAAAGGCTGGATAAGCAATGAGAAATCTGATCATAATTGCTTTCCGTAATCTATTTCGGAACAAACGGCGGACGCTTCTTACTTCATCGCTGATTTCGTTTGGCGTCATCATCGTAGTAGTATTCGGGGGACTGGCAATATCATTTAAATCACAAATGGTTGGTGTATTGACGAACACGGCGATGGGCGATCTGCAAATTCACGCAAAGGGATATGTTGAATCCATCGATAATCAACCGCTTAATCTCACTCTTTCAGGAATGGAACTGGCAAAGGTTGAAACGATGCTGAAGGAAATGCCGGAAGTTGCAGCGTACAGCCCGCGGATTAAATTTGGTGCAATGATCAGTAACTACGCACAAACATCCAACATCCGGTTGAGCGCAGTGTACCCGGAAATGGAGAATCGTACTGTGCCAGAATTTATAAAACGTATCAGAGGAGATATCCCCAATCCCGAGAATTTTCTTAAGCCGGGAGAAATACTGGTACCGGAAAATCTCATGAAGGGTCTTTCACTGAAGACGGGAGATGAAATTGTTCTGGTAGCAACAAACAAAGAAGGATCGGTCAATGCAATAACGTTACTCATCGCTGCAGTAACGGAGAATGTATTCGGTCCCTCCGGCAAGGACGGCTACATCCACATCCAGGACGGGCAGGCACTTCTGCGGATGGATCAACCTGAGATAGTGGAAATAGCGATTCACTTGCAACGATTTGATCAGCTCAACAATGTATTCGTGCAATTAAAAAAGAAATTCGCTGCACCACAAGCATCCATTGAAGTACATACATGGGAACAACTTTCACCGTTCGCCAGCATCGCACGTATTGTAGACCTTTTGGTCATAGTTGTAAAATTCATTTTGATTTCCATTGTGCTAGTGAGTATTCTAAATATAATGACTATGTCGGTGTACGAGAGAATCAGCGAAATAGGAACTATTGCGGCAATCGGAACACCGCCCCGCCGGATTCTCTCCCTCTTCTTGATCGAAGGATTTGCGATGGGATTACTAAGCACGGTCGTAGGCATCGTCATCGGACTTAGCATACTATGGCTCATGAACACAACAAAGATTGATTTCACATTCGGTCAAATGAATGTATCACTGGCGCCAAGTATTCCGGCCGGTGAAATCATGTGGGTAGCTATTATCGTCATGCTCATGTCGCTTTTTGCAGGTTTCCAACCTGCTTATAAGGCATCAAAGATGGAGCCTGTGGATGCTTTAGGGCATGTGTAGCGTAAAACATGCCAGGAATTTTAAAAGGAATATTTACTCAAATATAAAAAGTGAAAGAGTTATGAAAATTGTATCGATGTTCGTTATTGCACTTCTGTTCGCATTCAATGTTAAAGCACAAGACGCCAACAAACTCCTAAAGGAAGTTGATGAAAACCTTATGCCGGAATCATACGAGGCAAAACGAAAACTCATTAATGAAGAACCTAATGGAACAAAGAAGGAATTCACATTCTACACAGTGAAGAAAGGAAAAGACAAGATTGCAATGCTCTACCTTTTGCCGGCAAGCGAGAAAGGGCGTTCTACATTGCGGCTGGGAGAGAATATGTGGCTCTATATTCCAAGCGCAAATAAGCCTATACGTATTACAAGCCTTCAATCTGTGGTCGGAGGCGTTTTCAATAACGCGGATATTATGCAGCTGGACTATTCGACGGAGTACGACGCGGCCTATTCTGAGGAAACAGACAAAGAGTATATCCTCAATTTGAAAGCAAGGAATAAAACAGTTGCATACGATAAGCTCAAGATGTGGATTGAGAAAGACAAAAAAATACTCCGGAAAGTTGAAGCCTACTCCGCCAGCGGTATGCTCATTAAAACCCTGGAGTTTAAGGATGATAAAAATTACGGCGGCGGACTGGTTCGGCCTTCTATAATTGAAACATATAGTCCGCTCTATAAAGAATATCGTTCGTTGATGATTTACCAGACTATCAAGAAACGGAAATTCCCCGATGAGGTATTTACGCTAAACTACATGGGACGGCTTGGAGACTTGAGATAATGAGACTTTCCCGATGGTTCATATTCATTGGGATGTTCGCATCATCGGCTTTTGCATTCGGACAGGATGAAGATGCTTCAGAAATTCCACCAGAGAAAGAAAAGAAACTCGAATTGAGCGGTAACCTTGATATAAAGTATACGCTGTTCCATATGGACAGAAACTCGGCGCAGTACAAACTTCAATTTCTAAGAGAGCATCTGTCATCATCGCTGCTCTCGCAATATAGATTGGAGCCGTACCTAAACGCCGACTATCGAACTGGCGATTTGGGATTTATACTGAAAACACACGCAACCTATTACAGTGATACCGATGCACAGGTTGATTTGTTTGAAGCATATGGCAGTTTCAATCCTTCATTCAATATAACATTGCAGGCAGGAAAGCGCGTATACAGCTGGGGAAAAGGCTATGCATTCAATCCCGGCGGTTTTGTTAATCCTGTTAAAGACCCTGAGAATCCGGAACTTGCGCAATCAGGTTTACTTTCAGCTAACGTCGAGTACATCAAAAGCTTTTCATCAAAAGCTCTTCAAAGTTTTTCGTTCCTGGCAATTGTGATTCCTCCTTCGGACATTACCGGCACTCAATTTAGAGAACTTGGGAATACAGCTATCGCATTAAAGTCCTACTTCTTACTCTGGGATACGGACATTGATCTGCTTGCATACTACAGAGCAGACAAATCGAGACAATTCGGATTCGATTTTTCACGAAATCTTCAAGAGAATATAGAAATGCATGGCGAACTAAGCCATAATAAGAATATGGAGCGATTTGCAATTATAAACGGAGCGCTCACCTGCGAATCCGTAGACAGGTTTTCATATCTTTTCGGGTTGCGATATCTCGACGCATCGAACACAACCATCATTGCGGAATATTATCACAACGGTCTTGGACTTAGCAAAGCCGAGTTTGCGCAATACAATGAGTTCCTGAACAATGGTGTAAACAATCCCGACCCTGCTGTTGCACAACAAACATTCGGGATCAATCAGACATATTTCAAGGGCAGTACATTGATGCAAGATTATTTGTATATAAAACTTATGCACCCCGAACCGTTCGACTGGCTCTACTTCACTCCATCGCTCTACACAATCTACAATCTGTCAGATAACAGTTACCTTTTATCGCTCCGAATAAGTTACAAACCTATCATAAACACCGAATTTATTTTCTGGGGAACACTGCTTGCAGGGAACAACATGACAGAATATGGAGGGAAGCAAGTACAACAACGAATCGAGCTATGGATGAGAGTATTTTTTTAAACAGGAATACAATCCTTAATATAAAATTCGGTTTTTCCGAATGAACCAAGTTTCTCTTATATTTAAAGGATTTAAGAAATAAAAAAAGAGAGAGAAAAATTATGAAAAAAGACCACGTAATTAGATTTCTAGCGATACTAACAATTATCTGCCTTTCTGTTGTAAATAATGTTTTCTCAAGCGCAGATACGGTTTTTTATCCACTATTTCCTCCAGACTCGCAAGTAAAAAATATTGTGATTCTAATAGGCGATGGTATGGGATTAGCACAGGTTGCTGCTACTCGCATAAAAACATATGGAGCCAATGGTAGATTAAACATTGAAAAAATGCCGGTAACCGGGTTAATCAACACACATTCTGCTAATAAATTAGTGACCTGTTCTGCTGCAGCCGGAACTGCTTTAGCTACAGGATATAAGACGAACAACGAAATAATTTCGATGAATCCGGATGGTAAAAAGTTATATACTATTCTGGAAGCATGCAGAGATAAAGGGATGGCTACCGGCCTCGTAGTTACTTGCGCCATTACAAATGCCACGCCTGCCGTGTTTGCTGCTCATGTAAAATCCAGAAACGATGAAGTCACTATAGCATCTCAGCTTCTGGAAAATAAAGTAAATGTTCTGCTGGGCGGAGGAAAAAAGTTTTTTATCCCCAAATCGGAAGACGAAAGCGAAAGAGAGGACGATCTTGACCTCATTGCAAAAGCAAAAAATTCCGGTTATTCGTTTGTGCAAACGAAAGAACAATTAATGACAGCTACGGGGAATTATATTCTTGGGTTATTTCAACTTGAAGCTCTAACCACAAATCTCCCGGAACCAAGTCTTGCAGAGATGACTCAAAAAGCTATTGAGCTTCTCAATCGGAATAATAATGGATTCTTTCTGATGGTGGAAGGCAGTCAAATCGATTGGGCATGTCACGACAATGACGAGGAAGAAGCAATCAGACAAACGCAACTTTTTGATGAGGCCGTTAAAACTGTTCTTGAGTTTGCTCTCAAAGATGAGCATACACTTGTCGTAGTTACGGCCGATCACGAATGCGGTGGCATGGGAATCAATGACGGGAGTCTCGACGGCAAAGATTTGGATATCGAATGGACTACAAAAAAACACTCGGGCATACCTGTGATAATATACACTTTCGGTCCGCAGGCAGAGCGATTCATAGGTTTACATGATAATACTGAAGTGCCTCGAATATTTGCGAAACTCCTGGATATTAAATCTTTTCCTATGATAAGTGAGTGAACTTGATTAAAGTATATATCAGAGTATTAATATGATACCCATGAGATATCGACGATTAATGAAAACATACAGAAAATACAGCACGGCCTTCATGCTGAAATATCTTAAACCAAATATTTTTTAAATTATTAGAAAATTAAAGGAAAAAAATGAATAGAATTCTTCTTGCATCTGTAATGATCTTATTTCTGATTACATCTTCTGGTTCTCAGGAAAATTCTCCTGTTATATCTGTATCTGAAGATATTGAAATAACCAAACTGTCTGACCATACCTATATCCACACATCATACGCAGATATGCCTCCATGGAAAAGAGTGCCGTCGAACGGGATGATCTTTATAACAAAAGGAAAAGCTTTTTTATTTGATACCCCTACAAACGATACTCTCACCGAAGTTCTGGTTAAGTGGATAGAAAAGACGCTAAAAGCCGAGGTTATCGGTGTTATTCCAAATCACTGGCATATTGACTGTATGGGAGGACTAAAATATATACACAGCCGCGGAATACAGTCGTTTGCTTATGAACTGACAAGAAAAATTGCCCAAGAAAAAAATTTGCCGGTTCCTTCGAGAGGTTTTACAGACTCTCTTGTGTTTAATTTTGGAGGGGAAAAGGTAATCTCAAGATACTTCGGCGCGGCTCATTCTATGGATAATATTGTAACATGGGTACCTGCAGAAAAAATCCTATTTGCCGGCTGTATGGTCAGAGGACCTGAATCTACAACGATGGGTCATACCGCTGACGGCGATATTAAAGAGTGGCCCATAACGCTTAAAAAAATTATCAATGCATTTCCCGATGCAAAGATTGTTATTCCCGGTCACGGCAAACATGGAGGCCTCGACCTTATACAACATACATTAGAATTATTGGGCGAAGCAAAAGTTGCTCATTGATGAAATATGCGGAACATGTGAAAAACAGAAAACGAAAAAATGCCAGAAAATCGCATCACAGTTAAAATAATTGTCGACAATAAAGCAGATGGCAGGTTAATGAAGGAACACGGCTTCTCGGCCTGGATTGAGGCATTTGGCCGTAAGATCCTATTTGACACAGGCCAGGGAAAAGCGCTTATTCAAAACTCTGCATTGTTGAATTGCGACCTCTCTCTTGCCGACACATTGTTTTTAAGTCACGGCCATTATGATCATACAGGCGGCTTGGTGTATGTATTAAAACAAAACCCGTCTGTAAAGATATATTGTCATTCAAAAGTTGTTATTATGCGGTACAGCATAAGAGAGGGAATGGAACCTAAAGATATCTCGATGCCTCAGAAAGCAAAATCGGCAATTCTCAGTTTAAATACAGAACAAGTCTGTTGGATTACACGCCCGGGCCAAATTGGTTCCAATATCGGATTATCGGGGTCCATTCCCCGAACAAACCCGTTTGAGAATACAGGCGGCTCATTTTTCCTTGATACTGAAGGGAAACAACCCGATCCCATTGAAGATGATATGGCGCTATGGATACAGACTGATCAAGGACTTGTTATCATAACCGGCTGCTGTCATTCGGGATTAATCAACACTGTGGAACATGTTCGCAGAACCAGCGGGCAAGAAAAAATACATGCAATTATCGGAGGCTTTCATCTCGCAAATGCCTCTCCCCGGCGCCTTGAAGCTACATGTGAAGCCTTGCAGAAATGGAATATTAATATAATTATTCCGTGCCATTGTACCGGTGACACAGCAGCTGCTTTTCTCCGAAATAAACTGGGAAAAAAAGTTATTCAGGGATTTACGGGAATGACGTGGAAAACAGACAACTGATGAAATACTGATGAGTTATTTAATAATCACAAAATAATACATGGAGAAAAAAAATGTTTGTCCCTACTCAAGTCTTCTTTACAAAAGGTGTCGGCCGACATAAGGACTATTTGCAATCGTTTGAACTTGCACTACGCGATGCCGGAGTCGAAATGTGCAACCTTGTTTCTGTCTCAAGTATTCTTCCACCCGGATGCCGGCGTATCCCCATAGCTGAAGGAGCAAAAAAATTATCTGCCGGTACTATCACTTTTGTTGTTATGGCGCGTAATGCAACCAACGAACCTAACCGTTTGATCGCAGCTTCCATCGGCGCGGCTGTACCCGCGGAAGCAACTCAATATGGATACCTTTCAGAGCACCACCCGAACGGCGAAACCGATGAGAAATGCGGAGAATATGCGGAAGATTTAGCCGCCACAATGCTTGCATCGACATTGGGTGTGGAATTTGATCCTAATACAGCATGGGATGAACGGGAAAAGATTTATAAGATGTCAGGCAAAATCGTAAGGACATTTAACGTAACCCAATCTGCTGAAGGAGACAAAGAAGGTAAGTGGACTTCCGTAGTAGCAATGGCAGTCCTTCTCCCCTGAATTAATAAGCATATTATTATGAGCAGTAAAAAGAATACAACTTTTCATTCGGCTTGCTTCGCCTGCGGCAAATGTAATAATCAAGGTCTGAATATTAAATTTGAGAATGGATAAAATGGAATAACATGCCGAGTTTCCATGCCTTCGAAATTTATAAGCCGTGATGATGTTTTTAACAAAGAGATCATTGTAAGCACGCATGATGCCGCAGTGGTTTGCAATCTTCGGGAAAAATATAGGAAAATCCATTCACATACCGGCTCGAGGTACGCTACCTCTAAGCTGTGCCACCAAGCTAAATTTTAACCGTTAATGCGCGGATAGCCGGTAAGCGTGGGAGAGTTGTGCTGGCAGATGACGAGCTTCTGTGTTCAAATAAATGTTATGCCCGCGCCCGCGGAGCATTCACTCTCCACTAAAATCAAGTAAAAACGGCAGTTTCATATATATCATTTAACCGTACTTGACAAATTATATTATTATATTATATTTGATAATGATAACCATTATCAATAAGGCATCATATGCCAAGAGGAATGAAAATGGGATCACGCTGGTGGCACGGAAAATTTAGGGGTTATGGTTATAGATTAACTATTCCGAGAGAAGCAATCCTCGATCTCTTAAGTAAAACGACCGAGCATTTAAGCGCTGAAGAAATATATATGGCAGTCCATAAAACATATCCGGCCATCGGCTTAACAACCATATACCGGACACTGGAGTTGCTCGTAGAAATGGGCTTTATCTTGAAATTCGACTTCGGAGATAAAAGAGCCCGGTACGAGTTAGCCGAAGGATTCCAAGGAAAACAACATCATCATCATTTATTGTGTACAGATTGCGGTAAAATTATTGATTACACAGATTTTGCCGAAGAAGAGAAAGAATTACTTGGCCAAACAGAAAAAGGATTATCTAAAAAATTTAACTTTAAAATCACAAATCACCTTATTCAATTTTATGGGCTGTGCAATAAATGCCAAAAGAAATAACATTTTTTCCCTATTAACGATATAAAGATAATTAACAATAAGAAAGGAGATAAATAAAATGCCAAGAGGAGATAGAACTGGTCCAAGTGGGGCTGGTCCAATGACCGGTCGCGCAGCAGGCTACTGTGCGGGTTATCCTGCACCCGGTTATATGAATCCAATTCCAGGCAGAGGGTTGGGCTTTGGATTTGGTCGAGGCTGGGGTCATGGTGGGTTTGGACGTGGCTGGAGACATCGGTATTGGGCTGCCGGTTTCCCAGGCTGGGCAGGAACCGATTATGCTTTTCCTGCTGACGCTTATCCTTACACTCCAAACATGACTCCAAAACAGGAGATGGATATGCTCAAGCAGGAAGCTGATACTTTAAAAACCCAGCTTGATGGTATTCTGAATCGCATCAAGACCTTAGAGAAGACCGAAAGAACAGCCGGGTCGGATAAATAACCATTTAGGATAGGGGAAAATTACATAGATTTCTCCCCTATCTCTAATTATTAATTCTTGTAAGGAAAAGAATATGCGAATTGCTATATCCACAGATGGAGATTTTGTATCTGCCCATTTCGGCAGGTGTCCTAATTTTACAATTGTGAACATTGAAAACGGCACGATTGCAAAGAAAGAGATTATCGAAAATCCGGGACACGAACTTGGGCTCATACCAAAATTTTTACACCAGAAATGTGTAGAGTGTATAGTTTGCGGCGGTATGGGGATGAGAGCCGTTGGTTTTTTTAATGAATATGGGATACAAACAATCGTCGGTATAAGCGGTAGAATAGACGAAGTGATAGAGAAAATTAAAAAAGATGCTTTAGAAAGTGCTGAAAGTCTCTGTAAGCCCGGCGTGGGAAAGGGATACGGCTTAGATAAAATCCGATCTGATCATTCTAATCCGGATGAACATAACCATTGAAGAGGAGTGTTATAACATGAATATTTGTGTAACGGCACAGAATAACAATCTGGATTCGCAAGTTGACCCACGGTTTGGAAGGTGTAATTATTTCATTGTCGTCGATACCGAGACGATGAAATTTGAAGCGATTAATAATCCAAGTATTGATGCTACAGGCGGAGCGGGTGTTCAGGCTGGTCAGCTCATGGCAAACAAGCAAGTCAAAGCAGTTCTGAGTGGAAACGTAGGACCAAATGCTTTTCAATCACTTCAACAAGCAGGCATCGAAATAATAAGCGGCATATCCGGCAGTGTTAAGGAAGCGGTAGAAAAATACAAAAAAGGCGAGTTTAAACCAACTCAAGGCCCAAGCACAAATTCAAAATTTGGCATGTCTTAAAAGTACAATTAAAGCAGGTGGCCAAATCCTGAAGACATGATTCTGATAAAAGGATAATAACTTTTTAAGTAGGTAACTTTAAGAAAAGTAGGTATTAAATGCCAGATAGAGATGGAAAAGGGCCCCCATGGGGCAGCGGGCCAGGGACAGGATACAGGCGTCAACAATTTGACAGTACTGTAAAAAAGGATTCAATATCCGAGAATGAAAACAAATCACAAGGTGTAATAGCATTGATAGGAAGTGCTGTTACATTGCTCGCTTCAATTGTAAAACTCTTTTCTTCAAAGAAACAAGACGAGAAAAAAGCCCTTAACAGTAAGAATGATAATCAACAAGGAGGTAATTAAAATGCCGGGTGGTAATGGAAAAGGACCATTATGGGGCAATGGTCCGGGAACAGGAAGAGGTAGAAATCGTAGATTTGCAAGAGGTATGGGCCGTGGAACGGGACAGGGGATGGTACAAAGGCAGTTGTCCGAGAGTTGGACACCATCTACAGTTCAGCCACAATCACTGCAAGATCCACAACAACCTATTCCAGAAGATCAAGAATTGGATATGTTGAAACAACAAGCTCAAACACTTCAGCATCATATAGACTCAATCCTTAACAGGATCGATGAATTGAGCATAAGCAAGGGGAAACAAAATATAACCGGGGAAAAAGTATCTGTTAAAGCTTTTATCGATGAAAATAAATGCACGGGCTGCGGAACATGCATTGATGTTTGCGATCAAGGGGCAATCACGTTAAATTACACAGCAAAAATCGATTCAGAAAAATGTTCTGGCTGCGGCGTTTGTGTCAATACTTGTCCAAACGAAGCATTAGCTTTAAAAAGACTCGATTATCAATATAATGATAGCAACTAAGACCTATCTCAAAAATAGGATTTTTATCATGCTGAACTCCTGCCTGCCGTTTCGCTCTGGCAGGCGGGCAATTTATCGTGCATATTGCGGTATAATATATATATCGATTTCGAAATAATCCGATAGGAATGACCTGAGATTCTTTTTAATATCGTTTTCATAGTGCCTGAACAGATGATATATGTTCAAACGAAAATATTTTTTATAAATCTCTCGAAATGTTTGCTGTCAAGAATAAACAAGAAAAATGATTATATCAATTGCCAGTGGAAAAGGTGGAACGGGAAAAACTACCATAGCGGTAAATTTAGCCCTTTCCTTGTCATCCGCCGATATAGGTGCGATACAGATTGTTGACTGCGATGTAGAAGAGCCAAACGCGCATATCTTCTTAAAACCGAATATTACAAAAACTCTACCAATAAGCATTCCCGTACCTAAAGTAATCGAAGAGAGATGCACCTACTGTGGTAAATGTCAGGAAGTGTGTGCTTACAACGCTATTGCTGTGATAAGAAATTTCAACCAAAACACTCGCCCGACGGACGAGCAGGGATCCGCATCCGGCGGAAAGGTTTTAATTTTTCCTGAACTCTGTCACAGCTGCGGCGGCTGTAGTTTACTCTGTCCCGAGAAAGCAATTGAGGAAGTAGGCCGGGAAATAGGAAATATTCAAATCGGCAGAGTTGGAAAAATCGAGTTTGTTGGTGGAAAGTTAAATATCGGTGAAGCGATGTCGCCGCCCCTTATTAAAGCAGTTAAGAAAAATATTACAAACAATAAAGTGGTCATCATCGATGCTCCACCCGGCACATCCTGCCCGGTAATCGGGTCCATCAAAGGCAGCGATTATTGTATTCTCGTAACCGAACCCACTCCGTTTGGCATGAACGATCTCATTCTCGCAGTAGAAGTTATTAGAAAATTGAACATTGCTTTTGGTGTGGTAATAAACCGAACAGATATTCCGACAGCATCAGGGCAGGCAGGGTATCAAGAGGTTGATAAGTACTGCAATAAAGAAAATATTCCGGTTTTAATGAGAATACCTTTTGACAGAAAAATAGCCGAATCTTATTCAAAAGGAATTCCTATGGTTGAATTTATTCCTGAATTTAAAACGAAATTTGTACGGTTATTTAACGATATTAAAAAATTCAAATCATAAAAAGAATTATAAGCGCAAAGAATTAAACAATAGAAAAACATGAAAAAAATATCTTCAGAGAAAATAGTTGAACATTTTTCCCAGCCGAAGAATTTCGGAAAAATAGCCAAGCCGGACGGTGCCGCTCTGGTGAAAGGCCAATGTGGTGATACTATGGAGATGCACATAAAAATAACTGATGGAAAAATTTCCGAGGTTTTGTTCTATACCGACGGATGCAGAATCACAACAGCATGCGGATCAATTGCAACTGAAATGGTGAAAGGACAAACTATAAACAATGCCTTAAAATTATCTCCGGCAGATGTTATAGATAAACTGCACGATTTTTTAGGTTCTAATGTTCATTGCGCAATTTTGGCAGTGACCACTTTACACAAGGCGCTGGCCGATTATTTATTGAAGAGAGGTTCATGAAACAGATTGTAGTTATAAGCGGAAAAGGTGGAACGGGCAAGACGATTATTACCGCTGCTTTTGCCAGTTTAGTGAAAAACAAAGTTATGGCTGATTGTGATGTAGATGCAGCAGATTTGCATCTTTTACTCAATCCAAAAATTCTGGAGAGACATGAATTTAAAGGCGGCAAGACCGCTGTCATCGATACCGAGAGATGTAATCAATGCGGCATGTGTCTTGAAGTGTGCCGGTTTGACGCCATTACTCAATCATCCATAAGCAATCAGCAATCGACGGTAACAGTTGACCCTATTTCTTGTGAAGGCTGTGGAGTCTGCAGTTATATTTGTCCCCAAGAAGCAATAAAGATGGAAGAATGTATTTCAGGCGAGTGGTTTATATCAGACACTCAATATGGCCCCTTCGTTCATGCTAAATTAGGCGTTGCGGAAGAAAATTCGGGTAAATTAGTGACCATAGTAAAACAGAATGCAAAACTGATAGCCGAGAAGGAAAATCGCGACATCATTATCGTTGATGGTTCTCCCGGAATAGGCTGCCCGGTTATTTCCTCGATTTCAGGAATTGACTGCGCTTTAATAGTGACAGAGCCCACTTTATCAGGTTTACATGATATGGTAAGAGTAATAGAATTAGCGCAGCATTTTAATGTAAAAACATTTGTAGTTGTCAATAAATACGACCTGAATACGGAAATGGCCGAAGAAATAGAAAGATATTGTCGAAAAAACGGAGTTGCGCTGGCAGGTAAAATCAAATATGATACCGCAATAATAGAAGCAATGGTAAATAAAAAAACTGTTATAGAATATTCCGACGGAGAAGTCTCGCAACAAATTAGAAACATCTGGGAAGTTATTCAAAATGGACTCAATTAGTTTCAAAGAAATAATACAGGATAAATTGAGCAAAGTTATCGATCCGGAAACAGGCATCGATGTTTTAAGCATGAGATTAATTAAAAAATTAGAAATAATCGAAAATAACGGAGTAATCCTGATATTTAGACCATCCATGCCGACTTGTCCATTAGGTTTTCGGCTTGCCTTTGATATTAGAAATGCAATTACACAGATAAAAGGTATAAAAGAAATTGATATGAAAGTCATAGATTTCATTCATGCTGATAAACTGAACCAAATTTTAAGCGAAGCTGATAATACTAAGTAAAAGTTGCTTATAAAGGTTCATGTATATATTTAAGATTGAATTGAATCATCGTTTAGTGAATATTTTTCTTTAACAATTATGAATATGAAATTGCCAATAGTTAAAGAAGGAGTGCTAACAGCGGGTATCTGCTTGTTCCTTGCTCTCTTCTGTTATATAATATCTTGCTTTCTGTTTGGGTGGCTTTATTTAGTCTTTAATCTTCTTGCCTGGGTGCTTTTAATACTGTCTCTGTTCACTCTGTATTTCTACCGCGACCCTGAAAGGAAAATATTAATCAACGATAACCACGTTCTCTCGCCTGCTGATGGAAAAATTATTGAAATCAAAAAAGATAACAAGAGGCAGATTATACAGATTTTTATGTCGCCATTAGACATGCATGTTCAAAGAGCGCCGTTCCCGGGTTCGGTAGAGGTAATAGAATATAAAACGGGGAAATTTTTACCGGCATTTTTTAAGCAGGCAGAAATTGAGAATGAACAGAATGTAATCAGAATATTAACGATGGATGGAGTCTTCGAAATCAAGCAGATTGCAGGGATTCTTGCAAGAAGGATAGTATGCTGGGTTAATGTCGGTGATAAAGTTATTCAGGGACAGCGGATAGGGATGATTAAATTGGGTTCACAGGTTGATCTCTCTTTACCTAATTATTTACACTTAAAAGTTAAAACAGGTGATAAAGTAAAGGCAGGCATCACAGTAATCGCAGAGATATAAAAACAAAGATATGATTAATGTAAATGATAATAATTTTAAACAAGAGGTTTTAGAATCGGATTTACCTGTTTTGGTAGACTTTTGGGCAGAGTGGTGCGCCCCTTGCCTTATGGTGGCGCCGATAATCAAGCAAATCGCCGAGGAATATAAAGGTAAATTGAAAGTATATAAGTTAAATGTAGATGAAGCTCCTAATACCGCATCTCGTTATGGAATAATGGGTATTCCAACTTTAGCAATTTTTAAAGATGATAAAGTCGTGGACAAGGTTGTAGGTGCGCTTCCTAAATCCGAACTGGAAACTACGATCAAGCAACATGTTTAGTTAAGTTAATTTTTAGAACATAAACAGGAGATGATAATCATGCCTATGTATACATATATTTGTAAAGATTGTGGTGAGAAATTCGATTTGTTGATAGGGGTAACTTCAGAAAAACAAGAGCTTAAATGCGAAAAATGCAACAGTGAAAATATCGAAAGAATATTTTCAACATTTAGCGTTGGAGGTTCTGGAGACAGTTCTTCTTCTGGACCAAGCTGCTCTACAGGAACATGTCCTACCTGTTTTTGAAAATGAAGACAGATTTAACACAAATGCAGCCGGGAGAAACCGGCACGGTAAAAGAGATTCTGGGCGGTCGCGGCTTCATAAGAAAACTGCAAAGCATAGGAATAAGGCCCGGGAAGAGAATAACCAAGGTAAGTTCTCATTTCTGGCGCGGTCCACAGACGATAGAAATAGACAATATGCAAGTTGCTGTCGGATTCGGAATGGCAAAAAAAATTTTTGTTGAGATAGACAGATGCAAATAGAAAAAATTTTACTTGTAGGTAATCCTAACGTCGGCAAAAGCACGGTTTTTTCCAGACTTACCGGGGTAAAGGTAATAATCTCCAACTATCCGGGCACAACGGTAGAATTCAGCCAGGGGCAAATGAAACTGGGTGATAAAAAGGCAATGATCATAGATATTCCCGGAACATATACTTTAAAGCCGACCTGCGAAGCCGAAGAAGTAGCCGTCCGGATGTTACAGGAAGGTGATGTAGTTGTCAATGTTATGGATGCTACAAATTTAGAAAGAAATCTTTATTTGACTCTCGAATTGCTAGAAAGAAATATTCCTGTAATCGTCGCTTTAAATTTATGGGATGACACTAAGCATCGCGGTATCCAAATTGATATAAAAAAATTAGAGGAGCAATTGGGCGTACCGGTAGTTCATACCTGTGGTTTGTCCGGTGAAGGTATAAAGGAATTGATTGATCGCATACCAGAGGCAAAGATGGGAAAGATGCCTGTCTCTTCCGACGGTGACAGATGGGAAAAAATTGGAAAAATTGTGGAAGCAGCTCAGAAACTAACTCACCGTCACCATACAATATTAGAAAGATTAGAAGATCTAAGCATTAAACCTATCAGCGGTCTGCCGTTAGCTTTATGTATAGTATTTGGCTTTTTTTGGATAATTCGATTCATCGGAGAAAGTCTTATTGGATGCGTCTTTGAACCCTTGTTTAGAAATCTTTGGCTTCCGTTTATGATGAGTTTAAGCACATATCTGGGAGAACAAACTTTCCTGCATCAGATTCTTATCGGCAACCTCATCGAAGGCAAAATAGATTTTGGCTTATCTTTTGGTATGCTAACAACCGGACTTTTTGTGCCTATCGGTGTTGTATTACCATACATAGTGAGCTTCTATTTAGTCTTGGGAATATTAGAGGATTTCGGATATCTTCCCCGTTTGGCAGTTTTAGTTGATAATTTCATGCACCATTTAGGATTGCATGGATATGCAATCATTCCTTTTATTTTAGGCTTAGGATGTAATGTCCCCGGGGCACTGGCGACCCGAATACTTGAAGAAAGGCGTGAGAAATTTATTGCCGCTACTTTAATGACAATTGCCATTCCTTGTATGGCACAAACTGCCATGATTGTAGGATTGGTTGGACAGCGGGGAGGCGAATACGTAGCAATTATATTCTTCGCTCTTTTGATGCTTTTTATTATCAAAGGTCTAATACTCAATAAGGTTATAAAGGGCGCGAGTCCGGAAATATTAGTTGAAATACCTCCATATAGGATACCTCAATTTCAAGCCGTGATAAAAAAACTTTGGATGCGTTTATACGGATTTTTAAAGGAAGCATTGCCTTTAGTGCTTGTAGGAGTGCTTTTTGTGAATATACTTTATTCTTTAAGAATTATTGATTTCTTTACCGAAATTATGTCTCCCGTCTTAAACGACCTATGGGGACTGCCGAAAGAAGCTGCTTCTGCTTTACTTGTCGGATTTTTAAGGAAAGATGTCGCCGTGGGTATGCTTGGCCCTCTTAACTTGTCTACTAAACAATTAGTAATTGGCTCTACAATATTAGCGATTTATTTCCCTTGTATTGCCACTTATATGGTTTTAATAAAAGAATTGGGAATAAAAGATACTCTTAAAATTACATCCATTATGATTATGGTCGCACTATTAATGGGTACATTACTTAATCTTATTCTCTAAAAAAACCCATATATTCATATGACTCTTCAATTCGATAGAATAAAATCTGCATTCAAAAGGAAAATAGAGAATATTCGTGGTAATTTTGAGAAGACTATTGTTTCAAATCCTTCTTTTATAGATACAATGTGTGTTAATCCGGAGAATAGCGTTCCTGTAAATCCTTCTTCCCGCGGGAACATTGTTTTCGGGCCTGTGCCGTCACGAAGATTGGGATACAGCCTCGGTATCAATGACTATGTATCAAAAAGTATGTACTTATAACTGCGTATACTGCCAGGTCGGCCGTACTAAACGCTGTTCAATAAAACGGGATGGGTTTTTGGATCTACAAGAAGCGTTCAATCTCGTTAATGACAAGATTAAACTATTGACTGAACAACGTACTCAAATAGATTATATCAGCATTCTTCCAAATGGCGAACCGACTCTTGATGTTAACCTTTCGAAAGAGATTTTACTTCTTCGAGAATTTGGCCGCAAAATTGCAGTTTTCACAAACTCCTCTCTTTTGTGGAACGATGATGTAAAAGAAAGTCTTTCACTTGCAGATCATGTATCAGTAAAAGTTGATACGGTAAATGAAACAACGTGGACAAAACTGGACAGGCCGCATGGAAAATTAAAATTCAATGCAATTCTCGATGGAATAATCGACTTCTCAAAATCTTACCGTGGCTTTCTTACCACGGAGACAATGCTGGTAGAGAATATAAATGACAATCTTGGTGAGTTAGAAGTGCTAAGCGAATACTTTAAAAAACTGAAGAGAAACAAATCATACTTCACGATTCCAATCCGCCCGCCCACTGAAGCTTATGTCGCGGCGCCCCGTATTTCAACACTCTCTGAAATTTCGAAGTTCACAAAAAATAAAATCACGGATTCAGAAACGTTATTCTTTTCTGAAGAAAATGATTTTGAAGGTGCCGGCGGACTTGAAGAAGAACTTTTGGGAATTATGTCCGTGCATCCTGTGACTGAAGAAGCGGCAAATAAATTTATTGAAAATAAAGGCGGCGATCCGGACATGCTGAAATATATGATCGATGAAAAATTAGCCGCAAGAATCGATTCCGAAGAAAAAATATTTTTTAGAAATAACCGCCTTCTTCCATAGAAAAAAATGGATATAGGGATATTTCATTCAAATAATGTCTTTGTAAATAATAAGAATGATCATGCTGTATCCGGCTAAATATTTTCGTAAATTTCAAATAAGCCAAAAAATATTTATGCAATTTCGAGTCGATACCTAAAACCCCTTATTAACAGGAATATTATTTATGTGTCCCAGACTCTTTCAAATCGGCCCCTTTACAGTTTATAGCTACGGTTTAATGCTTGCAACCGGTTTCATTGTCGGAAGTTATCTTTTCGTCAGCGAATTCAAACGCCGGAAACTGGATCCGAATATAGCGAATAATATCACATTAATAGCACTGGTTTCGGGTATTGCAGGATCAAAAATTCTTTACTTGTTAGAATACTGGCGCGAATTCACGGCGGATCCAATAGGCATGATATTTAATCCAGGCGGATTAACATTTTACGGCGGTTTCATTCTCGCAACGTTCTCAATATATCTTTATTCAAAGAAAAAGGAAATCACTTTCTTTACTGTGGCCGATGCAATTTCGCCTGCTTTGATTCTTGCATATGGCATTGCACGTATCGGATGTCATCTTTCAGGTGACGGCGATTATGGTTTCCCGACGACACTTCCCTGGGGAACTGATTATTCGAACGGCACATACCCGCCTTCGGCAGCCTTCAGAGGTTTTCCGGAAATCTGCAGTCAATTTCCAGGAGGTATTGTTCCGGATAACACTCCATGCCATCCGACTCCTGTGTACGAATTTCTGATTTGCGGAGTAATGTTTTTATTCCTTTGGTCCATCCGAAAAAAGCCTTTGCCGACAGGAATGTTATTCATGTTCTATTTGATATTGGCCGGAATTGAAAGGTTTACAATAGAGTTCATCCGCATCAATCCGCGGATTGCTTTTGGATTAAGTGAAGCGCAGTTGATATCTCTTGGGCTGATAGCTATAGGATCTGCCGGCTGGTTCATAATATATAAATCATCATTAAAAAAGTAAGATAAAAACGATAACTAAAAAAAGAAATACTCATATCATATCACAGAATAAATGAACATAAAAATCGTAATCCAAGCTATGAAAACATATTTAATATTCGGTTTGTTATTTTCTTCTACAGTTACATTTGCAATGCCTGGTAACGGTTCGATAAAAGGTAAAGTGATCGATAAAAAAACAAAAGAGCCCCTGCCAGGAGTCAATGTAATCGTTGAACATACAACCGTCGGAGCCGCAACCGACAAAAATGGCGAGTATATTATTAGCAATGTCTCACCCGGGCAATTGCATCTCGTTGCGTCGGTGATGGGATACAAACAGGAACAAAAAATTATAGACATTCAATCTGATGAACACACGATGGTTAATTTTGAACTTGAATCGACTATGTTTGAAATGGGAGCCATGGTGGTAACGGGAACATTAACTCCACATCTGATGGAAGATATGCCTGTACGAACCGAGGTCATTCCACGGCAGTTGATTGAACAAAAACATGCTTGCAATTTGGCGGAAGCCCTTTCTTTTCATACCGGAATCAGGGTTGAAAATAATTGCACAAATTGTAATTTTTCACAGGTGCGTATTTTGGGCATGGATGGCAAATATTCACAGATTTTGATTGATGGCGATCCCGTCGTCAGTAGTTTGGCCGGTGTGTACGGGCTCGAGCATTTTCCCGAAGAAATGGTCGATCAGATTGAAATCGTAAAAGGCGGCGGATCATCGCTTTATGGCGGCGGCGCGGTGGCTGGAGTCATTAATATGATTACACGAACGCCCATGATAAACCAGGTAAGGATCAAATACCAGAGCAACTCCACCGATGGTAAAATAGATCAGCATCTTGGCGCCGTTGCAGAGAATGTTTATAATAAAGGGACGTCGGGCACCTACATATTTGGCTCGTTCCGAAAGCGTAATCCTTATGACTACAACAAAGATGGATTTAGTGAATTAGGCGAGCTGCGTAATGAAACATTCGGATTCAAATGGTATTACCAACCATTTATCAATAGTGAATTATTAGCATCGTTTCATCAAATCCATGAAGAACGGCGTGGAGGCAACAAGTTCGATCTGCCTGTCCATGAAGCTGACATCGCCGAATGGATAGAACACTGGCGATCGGGGGGAACTATTCGCTGGTCTCATCGACCTGGAGCGCTTTTCGACTATCGATTTTTTTATTCTTTTTCATTCGAAAATCGAAAATCCTATTTCGGTGGTTTAGGCGGCGACACGCCGAAGGATACATTGGATGCGCTGGCTTTTTATGGAAAAACAGATAATCCGATGCAAATTGCAGGATTTCAATTTAATTACCAAGCGCAGAACCATCTCCTGACATCTGGAGTACAATATTCCCAAGATAAATTGCAGGATGAAACTGCTGCTGAAACAGCCTACTATATAAATGAGATCTATAAAAATACGGGAATCTTTGTTCAAGATAATTTCCATTTTGGTGATGATAAGCAATTGGAATTTGTGGCAGGTATTCGTTTCGATAAGCACTCTGAACTGAAAGATTGGATTGTGAGTCCCCGTCTCAATGGGAAATTTAATATTGGCAAAGGTATTACGCTTCGAGCCGCGTATACCACGGGATTCAAACCACCACAAACGTACGACGAAGATTTGCATCTGTGCGGCATTGAAGGTGATCAACGAGTCATTCGAAATTCAGCGGAACTAAAAGAAGAGCGCAGCCATTCACTCAGCGGTGGATTGGAATATTTGGGTTATATAAATGATATTCCGACCATGTTTTCATTGACCGCTTTTTATACAAAATTAACCGATTCCTTCACCGAGCAGTTTGTTTCCAAACAAGGCAGTATCGAACGCTGGGAACGTGTAAACAGTGACGGCGCTAAGGTAACAGGTATCGAAATGGATATGGGAATTCGTCCATTGAGCGGTTTTGAAATTCGTGGCGGTTTAACATATCAAAAAAGTCGCTATGATAGTCCTCATAAGGATTTCGGGACCTATAATTTTTTTAGAACACCAGACTTGACAGGAAATATCATTTTATCCCTGACTGCAAGCAGCAATATCGACCTTTATCTGAATGGCACTTATATCGGGGAAGCTGATTTACCCCATGAAGTCGTTGTGGAAGGACAGGAAAATCCCATACTTATCCTTGAAAAGAGCGATCAATTTTTTGAAATAGATGTGGGTCTTACTTACAAACTTCCGTTGAATAACGGATTAAATATGAAATTAAACATTGGAGCAAAAAATATATTAAATGCTTATCAAGACGATCTGGATACTGGGCCCGATCGAGATCCGGCGTATGTCTATGGTCCTGCCAGGCCCGGGACGCTTTTTTTTGGTATCGAAACAGCATTTTGATTAATGGAAGCCTCGCCCCGTATGATTTTTAGGCGGAAAGCAAAATTTATGCTTGCGGAAGCTGTATTAAGTTACGAGAGCAGGAAACTTAGAGATGTGCCCGATTTCGACCATGAAAGATATTTATAAAATTATTGGAGAAAGCGAGAGAGTGATTACTTTCTGATATGAAAAAAGAAATCAATCTTAAACCCATCGGAATAATTTACACGCCTTATAAAAAACCAAAGGGTATGCCTATTCAGGGTACTTTCAAAAAGCATGTGAAGGGCCGGATAGAATTATTTAAACGGTATCAAGAGGGACTTAAAGACATTGAGGGATTTTCGCACCTCATTTTAATTTACCATTTTAACCGCTCTAAAGAAGAGATACTTGTTGGGAAACCGTTCCTTGAGGATAAGGAACACGGGATATTTGCAATAAGAAGCCCTCACAGGCCCAATCATATCGGATTTTCCATTGTGAAATTGGAAAAGGTGAAGGATAATATTATCGTATTTTCAGAAGTCGATATACTTGACGGCACTCCGTTATTAGATATCAAACCCTATGTAGCTCATTTTGATTCAAGAGATCATATAAGAAACGGCTGGCTTGATATGCATTTTAAAAAAGGCAAGCGCAAAAGAAAACGTATATTATAGGCTGACAATTTTTAGTAAATAATTAAATAAAAGTGAAGACCATGTTTTTTGATCCACGATGTATTCCCTGTATTATAAATCAAGCATACAATGCAGCCCGGCTCTTCAATAAGGAAGACAAGGAACTTCAACTTAAGATAGTCAAAGAAGTCTGCAAATCTGTCGATGCTGTTGATGGAAATTTTAACGCGCCGATGTTCTCTTTGACAATACAGTCCATCGTTGAAAAACACCTGGGAGTGGTCAACCCTTACGAAAGAATAAAAGAAGAGAATAGAAAAACAGCGGAGAAATATATCCCGTTTTTTAGGACAATGATGGAAGGCTCGAAAGACAAGCTCGATACTGCTCTAAGAATTGCCATCATCGGCAATATCATCGACCTTGGCGCTAACCATCGTTTTGATATCGAATATGAAGTCAATCGAATAGCTTCAAATACTATTGACCTCTCTTCGCTTCCCCATTTTAAAGACGATTTAAAAAAAGCCGATATCATACTCTACATCGGCGACAACTACGAGGAAGCACTATTCGATAAATTTCTTCTATCTGAACTTATGCAAAAAAAAGTTATTTTCGCGGTACGGTCGAAACCGATTCTCAATGACATAACACTTGAAGATGCAAAGCGGATCGGTATAGATAAAATATGCAATGTTGTAGAAAGCGGAAGTATGATTGCCGGAACCGATCTACGGCAATGTACTCCGGAATTTCTTGAACTTTACAAGAAGGCCGACATTGTCATTGCAAAAGGCCAGGGAAATCTCGAAACATTAATGAATGAAACGAGGCTGATCTATTTTCTTTTTAAAGTTAAATGCGAAGTTATCGCTGAGCGCTCCGGTTATCCGTTGGGATACGGAGTTCTATTGTCTAACCAAATAATAAAGGTGCCATAATGAAACAATATGATGTCGTAATTATTGGCGGAGGTCCTGCCGGAGTATCTGCGGCGTTATCTGCCAAAAATTCTTATCCAAGTAAAAATGTCGCGTTAATTCGCAAAGACATGAAACCGATGATTCCATGCGGAATACCTTATGTTTTGTTCTCCTTAAACGGTGTCGATGAAAATATTTTACCGGATGTGCCATTGACAACAAATAAAATCGATATCATCAATGGCGAGGCTGTTGATAGAAAAGATCATACCATAGTTCTTTCCAACGGTGAAGAAATCCACTATGAAAAGCTTGTATTAGCCACCGGTTCTGTCGCCATGCTTCCCAATATTGAAGGAAACAATAAAGACGGGGTCTATCTTGTACATAAAGAAAGAGAATATCTGGAACGTTTTCGTACAGCAGTTCATAAAGCCCAAAAAATCGTTATTGTCGGCGGCGGTTACATTGGCGTTGAAGTCGCAGACGAATTAGTAAAAGCGAAAAAGAACACCACTCTCGTTGAAATGATGCCTCAACTGTTACCGACCATGGATCAAGAATTCGGAGAAAAAGTTAAAGAAATACTCATCGGACAAGGTGGAACTGTCGTAACGGGAAAAAAGATTAAAAGAATATTAGGCGAGACTTCTGTCGGCGGTGTGGAACTTGACGACGGTTCAAGAATAGAGTGCGATCTCGTTGTCATTTCTGTAGGATATAAGCCGAATCTTGAACTTGTAAAGAAAATAGGTATTCCATATCAAGAAGGAAAAGGGGTGCCTGTTGACGACTATTTGCGAACATCAGAAAAAGATGTTTTTGCCATCGGCGATTGTGCTATAAAATACGATTTCTTCACAGGCGATCTCTCAAACATAATGCTCGCCTCAACAGCTATGGCTGAAGGAAGACTTGTCGGTTCAAATCTCTATTCTATCAGAGTCATCAGACAATATCAAGGTGTGCTGGGAACATTTTCAACAAAAATCGGGAAGACCGCTTTTGCTGTCAGCGGCATGACGGAAAAACGTGCTAAAGAAAAAGGATTGGAATATACTGTCGGAATATCCAAGGCAGTTGACAGGCACCCTGGCAAACTTCAGGGGGTTTCTGAAGTTTATGTTAAATTAATTTTTTCCACGTACTCGCATACACTGCTGGGAGCACAAATATACGGCGGGGATTCGGTGGGAGAACTGATTAACATGATTTCAGTAATGATCTTGAACAGAATGACGGACACCGATATTAATACACTACAGATAGGAACGCATCCCTTGCTTACACCGTCTCCAATTGCCTATCCGGTAATCAACGCAACAATCAACGCAATTGTTAAATGGTTTAAAACGGTATAATAATGAACGAACAAGAAAAACAAAAAGCATTCGAAGAAGAAAAGAAACGAATTTCAGAGACTATCTCAAAGATAAAACATCGAGTTGCTGTTTTCAGCGGTAAAGGCGGTGTCGGGAAAACGACCGTAGCCGTCAATCTTGCTTACGGATTTAAATTGAAAGGATTCTCGACAGGAATTCTCGATGCAGATGTAACAGGTCCTAATGTGCCTAAGATGCTTGGTGTGAACGATGATCCGATCATGTTGAACGATCAAATGATTCCCTTTGAAAAAGGTGGCGTAAAGATGATTTCGATGGCAGGTCTTCTTAAGAAAGGACAGCCGCTTATCTGGCGAGGGCCTATGCGTTCAAAAGTCATCAATCAATTCTTAGCCGATGTTGTATGGGAAGAGCTTGACTATCTGATTGCAGATCTTCCTCCCGGCACGGGAGATGAAATACTCTCGATAGCCCAGCAAATGAAACCCGACTATGCTGTCATTGTTACAACTCCGCAGCAAGTTTCTGTCATCGATGCAGAACGTGCCGTTAACATGGCAAAACAACTAAATATTCCATCTATCGGTGTTGTTGAAAACATGTCCACGCTGCTTTGTCCTCATTGCAGAAAAGAGATCAGCCTTTTTGGAAAAGACGGGGGCAAGAAATTAGCAAAAGATATGAATATTCAATTTCTCGGCTCAATTCCCATAGACACAGATATCTGTCCTCTCAGTGATAATGGTACTCCATTTATTTTAGAGAAACCGGATTCTGAAGCATCTAAAGCATGTAAGGTTATTGTCGATTTTATCACAACACAACTCAACAAACAATCATAGGAGGTCGTTATGCCTAATTTAGATAGAACCGGTCCGAAGGGACAAGGGCCGATGACAGGTGGGAGGAGAGGCCGGTGCCGAAATTCTCAATCGCAAACAACAAAACAGACCGGCGAGCAAAAGGAAATCCAGGGAGTCGGACGCGGCGGGAAACCTCGCGGCGGCGGCCTCCGCAAAGGACAAGGAAGAAGATCGGGAAATTAATTTTCGTGATCTAAATATATCGGTTAGTGCGATAATTCAATCCGCTCCTTTATAATTGAATAAGCATTAAAAAGGAAAAAGTAAAATGGCAGTCCTACCCGAGTTAGTAATAACATCATGGGATAAACGCGTAGGTCCAATTGTGTTTTCCACCGTAGATTCCGACAGCATTCCAAATTCTATTTATGCCACATGTGTTTCCATATACGATTCGGAGACAATCGTTATTGCCGATAATCATTTTGGGAAAACACGCAATAATATTTTAAACGGAAGCAAAGGATCGGTCCTCTTTCTCACCGAAGACAACAAATCTTTTCAGATAAAAGGAAGCATCGAGTATCACAAAACCGGCAATATTTTTAATGATATGAAAAAATGGAACCCGGCTAAATTCCCCGGTCATGCCGTTGCTGCACTTAGAGTCGAAGCAGTTTATTCCGGTTCAAAGAAATTATAGATCATATTTGAGGTTTTATAATGATTCTTTTTGCTTTTTTTAGTAAGTTGGAATAAGGAATAAATAACCATGAACCACAGATTAGCAGTAGCAATTGAAGTACACGGAGCCCATGAAAAAGTGGCCGAGCACTTCGGCAGGTGTTCCAAATTTAACGTATGTGAGCTAGATGAACAAAATAAAGTGGGTGAAGAAAGAAAGTCATGATAATCCATTAGCAGGCCAGCATAGCGGTGCATGCGAGATACCCGGTTATGTGCAGAAATTTAATATCAACACAATCATCGCCGGAGGAATGGGACAAAAGGCAATCGCTAAGTTCGCTGAATACGGCATTACTGTTATTACTGCCCCCGGGCTTCTTTATGAGGAAGCGTTGAATCTTTTTATTCAAGGAAAGTCAAGCGGCTACAAAGCATGTGCAAATGAACATAACCGCAATTTTTAAAACAAAACCATAATTTATTAAAGGAGCATATCATGGGAACGAAAGCAAGAGAATTAGCAGGAGCAGACGTAAAGAATATCATTACGCTGTTGAACAAAGCATTTGCCGATGAGTGGCTTGCTTATTACCAATACTGGACAGGCGCAAAAATTGTACGCGGCCAAATGCGCGGCGCAGTTGCAGGAGAACTTGCTGAACATGCTGCGGAAGAACTCAAACATGCTGAAATGCTCACCGAGAGGATCCTTCAATTAGGCGGCAACATTATCATAAAGCCTGAGGATTGGTATAAAATGTCGAATTGCGGTTATGATGCACCAGAAGACCCGTCTGTAAAGAGCCTTTTAAAACAGAATATCAAAGGCGAGCAGTGCGCCATTGAAGTATACAAAAAGCTTGCTGATGCAACAAAAGAGAAAGATGTCGTTACCTATCAACTCGCACTCGAAATAATGAAAGAAGAAATTGAACATGAAGATGACTTAGAATCATTGCTGGAGGATTTGTCGTAAAAGTAACCTGATATGAACAAAGAGATAGTAGATAATCATAAGCGATACTCTGAACGGATAGCGCTTTTTAAAAGTTATGGTTATGATGTTGAAAAGGAGAGGAATTTTATCGTTGAACAGGCGAAACCTCTTAAAGGCAGAATTCTTGAAGCTGGAACAGGTAAAGGGCACTTTACGTTAGCGTTGGCAAAAAAAGGCTGTACCTTTATCACTATTGATATATCAGCTGAAGAACAACGTTTTGCAAAGCTCAATGCAGCATATTTTGGCCTTACTGACTTAGTAGATTTCAGAATAGAGAATGCAGAGCATACTGGTTTTAACGATAAAAACTTTGATATAATTTTTTCTGTCAACGTCTTTCACCATTTACATAAACCCTATCAAGTCGTTGATGAGTTATCGCGGATTCTTTCTTCAAACGGGAAACTTATATTGGCTGATTTTACAGAAGCAGGATTCAAGATCATAGATAAAATTCATGCGCTTGATGGTAATCGGCACGACAAAGGCACAATTAATCTGTCGGATATCGGAGCTTATCTGACACAAAAGGGATTTTCAATAAAACAGGCAAAAAGTGATATTCAAGAAATCATTATTTCGCAACGAGGAATTATTTAGAAAATGATCATATTTGCAACAAGCAGAAAAAACTGCGTTGCGAAGAAGGTATGAAAAAAGGAATTAAAATAATTACTGAATCCAAAAAACAGTATAAAAGCCAGCGAAGCAATTGACATTTAAAGTAATTTTAAATTGAACTGAATAGTTGTAAACCGATGATAGAAAAAAACAATCCACTTGTCCTGCTTAATAATGCCGGTTATTCGGAGAAAGCCGTGCGTCTTCTCGATCAGCAATTGAATTTCGGCACCATAGAACAATCCGACATCACCGTTCAACATCAATCGGATTGCGGCGATACGCTGATTTTGTATATAAAATGCGATAAATTAAGAATCATCGATGCTAAATATGAATACATAGGATGCAGAGGATTGGAAGCTGTGGCATCAGCAGCAACAGAAATGATAAAAGGCAAAACCATGCAGGAAGCATCACAAATTGATTTTCAGGATGTCCTGACATTTCTTGAAGGTATTCCTCCTTCAAAATATGAATGCATTCATCTGGCGCTGAATACACTAAGGAAAGGAATTAAAGCGTTTTTATAAGGATTTCATAAAAAGTTGCATATATTTGGTAGAATCTTATTTCCATTTTCTGCATCAAACGGGAAGAATAATCAATTTTATTAACTGAATTTTACCAATTATATTAAGGAGATTCAAAATGGAAACAACCGTTCAGTCTCTATCCTTGCCGCGTATTGGAGAAAAAGCTCCTGCGTTTAAAGCTGTTACAACTCAAGGGGAAATCGATTTCCCAGCTCAATACTCAGGAAGCTGGGTAATTCTTTTCAGTCACCCTGCGGATTTTACACCGGTTTGTACATCGGAATTTATGACTTTCGCTTCGATGGAAGATCAGTTTGCAAAGGCAAATTGCAAACTCGTCGGGCTTTCTGTTGATGGACTCTACAGCCACATTGCTTGGCTGAGAACTATCAAAGAGAAGATCGAATATAAGGGAATGAAAAACGTGGAAGTGAAATTTCCCTTGATCGAAGACATCACTATGGAAATCGCAAATAAATACGGAATGATGCAGCCGGGTGAAAGCAACACGAAAGCTGTGCGTGCAGTGTTTATCATAGATTCAAAGGGAATCGTACGCACCATTATTTACTATCCGCTCAGTCTTGGCAGAAATTTTGACGAACTATACCGTGCTCTCATTGCATTGCAGACAGCCGATGCATTTTCCGTTGCTACTCCGGCCGATTGGCGGCCAGGCGATGAGGTCATCGTACCTACTGCCGGATCCTGCGGTGTTGCAAAAGAGCGTATGGAGAAAAAACAGGACGATGTAAAATGCTATGACTGGTTTTTCTGTACGAAGAAAATAGACAAAGAAAAAGTCTTAAACACAATACTTAAAAAGTAAGTTATCTAAAAATGAACCATCCTCTCAAAATTTAAATTAGGGGGATGGTTCTATTATATACGCAAAGGTAAAAAACTATGCAGCCACTACTGATGAAAGTCCTGGGAGAGACATTACAGGTAACTCTTTTAGTATTACTGATGATGGTTGTAGTAGATGTACTCAACGTTTGGACACGCGGCAAAATTGCTCTCCTTCTCAAGCAGGGACATCAATGGCGGCAATACATAGTGAGTTCTGCCATTGGAACCGTTCCGGGATGCATCGGTGGTTTTACGAATGTTTCATTGTACATTCATGGCATGATCAGCTTTGGCGCGCTCGTCGGTTCGATGGCGGCAACGTCAGGTGATGAAGCATTCATTATGCTTGCGATGTTTCCACAAACTGCTTTGATACTTTTCGCTTTACTGTTTGTCAGCGGGATAATAACAGGATGGCTCGTGGACAAATTCGTAAAGAAAGCGAATATACAAACCTGTCAGGATTGCCCCGAGACTCTATATCACCATGAAGAAAGAAGCTTCCGGCATTACATACGAGAGCATATATGGAAACATATAATTCGACAGCATTTATGGAAAACTGCTCTGTGGACGTTCGGTGCCTTGATCATTGTAGAATTCGGAATGCACTATTGGCATCTCGATACGATTAGTTCGCAGTACACTTTTGTTCTTCTTCTGCTTGGAGCTGTAATCGGTTTAATCCCTGAGTCCGGTCCCCATCTTCTTTTTGTCAGTATGTTCGCAAATGGATTGATCCCGTTTTCCGTCCTTTTCACAAGTTCCTTTGTCCAGGACGGGCATAGCATGCTGCCGATGCTGTCTTACTCGGTGAAAGATTCATTCCTTATCAAAATGTTTAATCTTGTCTTCGGATTGGGAGTCGGGCTGCTGCTTTATGCCTTTGGTATCTAAGATTGTTCTTGGAAATATATCACTAAACCCAGCGCAAACGACTATTCTTCTAATGGTACTTTTCGTTTATCCTGCTTTTCGAGTTGTCAGCACGATGTGACTCGATGGAGGATCGTTTTTCAATTCGCTCAAAACCATAAGTCCGGTTCGCTCAAGCAATCCGGCCAGACCGTTCCCAGCGACAAAGGATTTGAAATTCCTATAGTGGCTTGAACCCGCAGCGAATTCAACTGCCTCGTTGAGTATTCTCCAGTAATTCCTTGGCTGAGGTACTAAGTAGTCCACTATGATGATAGTGCGGGCAACCAAGGCAAGCTTCTGCAGCAGTTGGTTTCTTTCTTGCTCCTCGATTTCATGAATCACATAGGAAATTGTTGCATAGTCGAGACAGACATTCTTCTTCGTCAGAAATTCAAGTGCGTCGACATGATGGAACCGTATTTTATCGGTCGGTTTCTCCGCAAGCTTGCGTTGTGCGATATTGATATTTCTGACACTGGGATCGATACCTTCGATTCTAGAACATTTGTCAATCAACTGCAAGGCCAGCCTTCCGGTTCCGCAGCCGACATCCAAGAGAGTCGATCCGGGAGCAATCAAGTTCCTTACATGGGCAAATGCGCTGTCCTGATTAGGGGCAATCAACAGATCATAAAAATATCCATCGTACCAATGATTCTTATTTTTCACATTCATAAGATATAACTCTTTAATGGTAAATGGAAGCGCCGCTTATTCGTAATGCACTGTTTATATGGTACGGATATACTCAAGTGCGCTTAATGCTGCAACAGTTCCATCTGCTGCCGCAGTAATTTGCTGTCAGCACTTATGGATGGCATCAAGTCGGTGTCAATAATTCTTTCCAGTTCCTTTTTTGGTAAGGCACCTAATGCCGTCTTTGGTTCTCCATTAACCGGAATAAACAGCAGCGAGAGGATGCTTTGAATATCAAACATACCTGCAAGCTCTTGCTCTTTTTCTATATTCACTTTATAAAAATCTATTTTTCTTTCGTATTCCTGAGAAAGCTCATCGATCACAGGTTCGACCATTTGGCATGGCCCGCACCATGGAGCCCAAAAATCGACTAGTGCTGGAAAATCTCCCTCATACTTCCCCTCTTTGTTCTTTTCAAAATTAAAGATTTTATCACGGAAGGATTCTTTGTTGAGATATTCTGCTATGGTTGCTCTCCTTTGTTAATTTGTTACATTATCTTTGATATAGATAAGATGACGAGGAAAAGAAAACGGTTCATCATTTTTTAATAGAATATTTACAAGATATCGAACCCTTCCCAGTCTTTTTGCATCCTATGTATAAATCATTCACTTACTAAAAGGAGCTTTGGTATGAAAAAAAATATTGGTTCCATTGATAAATTTGTTCGAGTTCTTGTTGCTACAGTAATTGCTGTTCTGTACTTCACAGATCAAATCACCGGCACAACAGCCATCATTTTTGGCATCTTCGCAGTCGTCTTCTTGTTGACAAGCGCAATTGGGTTCTGCCCGTTATATCTGCCGCTGAAGCTTTCGACGATTAAAAAGAAAGATACTTAAAAGAAACAATGTGCAGCATCGACTTATAATCAGAACTGTTTAGGGAACTGGAATACCGGGGATCATCCTATTCCTTTTAGAAAACCCCGGGAGTTATTGCATAAGGTGAGAATATTTGAAAGCAATAAAAAGGATACTATGGTATGAATACTATTATTCCCGTTCTTTCTCGTCGAATGTATCTAATAATGCAATCTGAAGAACGGAATGCAATTTAACAAAATACCTCCAGAGTAAAACAGTAAGCATGCATGCGCTGATAATAATTCCAATCAGCATGTGATCCGGCGGAACGATGTCCGAGCTGAGGATCAAAATCAGATAAATCACTCCGATAATAAAGGTAATTGGAATTACTTCTGAAATCACTCTCCGGATCCTCTGAAAATTCCGTGATTCAAGTACGCTCGATTTCGTCGCTAATTCTACAAAGATCATGCTGAGACCCTGAATCTTACGGTATGCAGCAATGAGAAACGGAATGGAGATGAACAACGCACTGCCCCAGACAACGGTATTTTTCATGGCTTCCTCGAAGACAAGAGCTGGAACAAGTGTTCCTATCTGATTTCCAACATAAGCGCCCGTAAGAAAGATCGCGACTACAAGAGCAATATTAATAAGTATTTGAAGAAGGATCCGACGGATAATCTTCACCAGTTTTGCCGGATCTCCTTTCGGCCAAATATTTTTCAGCCATACCGTATATCCCTTCAGCATCCGTCGAATCCTTAAAGAGAGTAATTTGTTTAATTTATTACTCAGCGGATCTGCCGATCTGATTAAGTAGGGAGTTAAAAATGTTGTAATCAATGAAACGGCAACAATAATCGGATAGAAAAAATTACTGGTCACATTCAATGTCACGCCAAGCGATGCAATAATGAAAGAAAACTCACCGATCTGTGCAAGACTCATACCGACACGCAGTGACACAACCTCATCACGGCCGCCGAGAAATGTGCCGATGCTGCATGCGGCAACCTTACCGATAAGAACAGCGAGCGTGATCACTGCAACCGGGAGCGCATAGGTGATCAATACGCCCGGATCAAGGAGTAAACCGATTGTAACAAAGAATATCGCACTGAACATATCTTTTAACGGCTCGATTAATTTTTCAATCGTGAGCAGCTGGCGGGATTCTGCCATGACTGCACCGATCAGAAATGCACCGAGTGCTATGCTGTAATCGAGCCGGATTACTAAAAGACAAAATCCGAACGATATGCCAAGTACAGTGATCAGGAGCATCTCTTTGCTTTTAAATTTTGAAACATAAGAAAGAAGCCTCGGCACAATTAATACGCCGAGGATCAGTGCGATAGTCATAAAGAGGGAAAGTTTCCCGAGTGTCGCAAAAACCGTCCCGGTGGAGACTGAACCGCTTGTTGCAAGGGCAGATAAGAGTGCGATAATTCCTATTCCGAGAATATCCTCTAAGATGAGGATACCGAATACAAAATGGGCAAACGGTTCTTGTTTCAATTTGAGTTCATCAAGCGCCTTGATAATAATTGTTGTGGAAGACATCGCCAGCAGGGCACCGAGAAAAATACAATCCATCGTAGACCATCCAAAAAACTGCCCGATTTCATATCCGATCCAGATCATCAGGGTTATTTCGGAAAGTGCGGCAATGAGCGCGCTGATTCCCACACGGGCAAGCTTTTTTACGCTGAATTCCAGGCCGAGCGAGAACATGAGAAATACTATGCCAAGTTCGGCAAGTGTTTTTATCGTCTGTTCGTCATAAATCAAACTGAACGGAGGCGTAAACGGCCCGATGATGATTCCCGCAACAATATATCCCAGCACTACCGGTTGATGAAAACGGTGGAAAATCACCGTCACAATTCCGGCAGTCAGCATAACAACCGCGAGATCTTGTATGAAATTCAGAACGTGCATATGTCCTGTAAGATATTATAAATGCACTGAGGCGCAATACTTTTTACACTGATCCAAGAAATATACTTTCGGTATCAATTGAAAATGAAACAACAGCGGTAGTTCGTCAGGTATAGTTGACTATCGATACTGATATTACTAATATTTATATGACAGAGAAAGAATAACAGATTATGGCACTCCGAAAATGCCTCATGAACTACGCAGCCAGACTGTATTTTATCCCATTTATGGTTTTTCCATCCATCTTATTGGCGGCAAACTATTTTGTAGACCCGACTCGCCCCTATACAAGCTTGGCACAAGTTCGCAATCTCCTCTCTCCCGGCGACACAGTATTTGTTGACGGGGATGCTGTCTATGCAGGAGGGATAAATTTTTCACAGCCCGGATCCGCGGGACAACGGATTGTTATCAAGGGAGTTCGTATCAATAACAACCACCCGATTATCGATGGGGGTATAAATAGTATAGCTTTCATCGACGGAGCAGATCATTATACTTTTGAAGGATTTGAAGTACGAAATGCGGCATTTCGAGGCGTATACCATCAATCAGATGATCTTATCCTGCGCGATCTTATTATCCACCACTGTAATAATGGTATTATGGGAGCAGATAACGGATCGGGTTCCTTATTATTGGAATATTCAGGAATCTATTCGTCAGGAGAAGGCCAGTGTGCGCATCAAATATATATGGCAACCGATGAAATAGCACATCCGGGAAGCGTTTTTCGCATGCAATTCTGCTGGATACACGACGGCGTCGGCGGCAATAATGTGAAAACACGGTCAGAGCGTAATGAGATTTATTATAACTGGATCGAAGGGGCTTGCTATCATGAGCTTGAACTGATCGGCCCTGATCCGGACGGAGGCGTGCCGGCCGAATTAAAACGTGAAGATTCGGATGTTGTCGGGAATGTCCTGTGGAAGAGAAATACGTTTTCCGTTACACGAATCGGTGGAGATGCAACAGGTGAATCCAGCGGCCGATACCGCTTTGTGAACAATACGATTCTTATGGGGGACGGCGCAGTATTTCGTATGTTCGACAGCTTAGAATCTGTGGAAATGCATAATAATATCATTGTCCGCCTCGGCGGAGGATCAGCACCGGTTATCCGAACTGTGGAAGCCGATTGGAAAAACGAAGAACAAATATCCGGTACAAACAATTATGTACAGGACGAATTGACAAATATTCCGTCTCAATGGACAGGTACGGTCAGAGGATCGGATTCTGTTTTTTTCGATGTTGGGAACGATAACCTCTCGCCGAAAGAAGGCGGCCCACTGGTAAATGCAGGTACTTCATTACTTGAGCCGCCGCCCGGCTATCCGTTTCCTTCGCCTCTCTTCCCTCCGGCTTTCTTACCGCCTCAACGTATGTTGCTTTCGCCCGGTACATGTTCTGCGCGCACGTCGGATGGAAAAATCGACCTTGGAGCATTCGAATACACCTCACAGGGAAATGTTCCGAACAGCCCACCCATTCCATCAGGTTTCATATTAGAACAGAATTATCCAAACCCGTTTAATCCGACAACAGTAATAAGTTATAAGTTATCAGTGATAAGTTATATTGAGTTAAAGATATTTGATCTTCTCGGCCGTGAAGTCGTCACATTGGTTAACGAAACGAAATCTCCAGGTACGCATACAGCCAAATGGGACGGAATAAATGCATCAGGTCAGCTACAGCAAGCGGGACTTATTTTTATCGAATGCAAACACTATATCAATCATCGGTGAAGAAACTTGTACTCACGAAATAATATGAAAACCAATCCGGACTATTTTTTATTGCACTCTATACAATCTGTTAAATATTCGTTCCTTATTAAAACATTTAATATTATATATTGCATATATACGGACTCCAAGTCCATCCTTTTTCAAAAACTTTGATTATTGAAAATCACTGATATTGTTAAGAACATGAGTGAAATGCATACTGAAACATCGGGCACCGGCAAGCGGCTTTTAATTGCAATAATTTTGAATGTGGTTATTTTTGTATTCGAATTTATCGGCGGTTTGCTTACCAACAGCCTTGCGCTCATATCCGATGCAATGCACAATCTGAGCGATTTTTTTACGCTCATACTGAGTTATATAGCATCTAAGGTAATTTTATGGAAATCCAATTCTCAAAAGTCATACGGTTATGTACGTATCGAAATTTTTGTGGCATTTGTTAATGCCCTGACTCTCGTTCTCATCGGTGCATACATTACCTATGAAGGTATCAGCCGTTTTCTCAATCCCGAACCTGTTGCCGGAATCTGGATGATCGCAGTAGCCGTTATCGGTTTTATTGCAAATACAATTTCCACTCTCCTGCTCCGGAAAGATGCACGCCATGATCTGAATGCAAAAAGCGCATACCTGCACCTCTTAACGGATGCAATTGAATCGCTCGCCGTTGTCGTAACGGGCATATTAATTTACTTGTATAGCTGGTATATCCTGGATCCGATCATTTCTGTGGCAATAGGTATTTTTGTGATTAAAAGCGCCTGGAGTATTCTGGTTGAGACAGTCAATATACTGACGGAAGGGACACCTAAAGGAATCGACCTGCATGCTGTCGCGGATTTTATCCTCTCGTTCCCTGAAATCGAGAATGTGCACCATCTTCATATATGGAGTCTTTCTTCTCAATTCCGGGCTTTGAGTGCTCACCTTGTAGTAAAAGACCGGCTGATCAGTCAGGGATGTGTCATCACGAAAAAGATCGAGAAAGAGCTGCAAAAACATTTTAAGATCAATCATCCGACATTGCAGCTGGAAAGTAAAATCTGCAACGAGCAGGAAACCATTGTAGACATCCACCGGGATCATTAAAAACACAAAAAGTATCACAATTTTACTAAAAGCAGATTATATCCAGAACTGATCCACCGGATTTAAAGGAAAATTTAATAAGGTTTTCTTTATCTAAAATATTTTGTATAATTCTATCAATCCACTTAATTCATTTTACAATACTAGCCAGGAGTTCCTATGGATGATCAACAATCATTACCTTCTGCCCCATCATTAGGGAATGCAATAAGCGACGTATTTGCTACACCCTCAGAAGTTTTTCAGAGTCTCAAGAACACAGCTCCTTCACCCATATTATGGGTAGTACCATTCATTGCCACAATTCTAATCAGTATAGTAACAGTAACTATACTTTTTACAAATGAAACGCTGAAATCAGAAATGAAAGATATTCAAAGCAAAGCAATTCAGAAAATGGTCGATGACGGGAAGCTTACCGAAGAACAAGCCGAGAAAGCAGAAACTCAGGCTGAATCGATGGGCGGTATGATGATTGCCATCGGCATCATCAGCGGAATTATTTTTCTGGCCGCTTTTTATTTCGGCGGTGCACTCTTTCTATGGCTGGCAAATAAGACCGTTCTTAACTCGACTGTCGGTTACGGCAAGCATCTTGAGCTGTACGGTATCGCTTCCTGGATAGGAGTACTTGGCGGTATCGTAACCATTCTAATGATGATTGGACTCGGTTCTATGGCGGCAACTCCCAGCGGTTCACTCGCACTTCTGGGCAGCTTTGATCCAACAGATAAATTCCATATGCTTCTAGCATCTATAAACATTTTTTCTATATGGCAGACTGCCGTCGTTGGCATCGGCTTGAGTATTTTTTCAGAAAAGAGGACAAGTGCAGGCATTGGAGTTGCTTTTGCATTGTGGATCGTTTGGATTATATTTTCGATTCTCCTCGGTATCGCCCGATAATCTGCAATTAAATCATAGACAATGCCTTCCTTTTATGACACTTAAGGAAGGCTTTCTTTTTGTACAATTCACAGCATTCCTGCATACTATAGTCCGGTAAAATTCAGAGGTTTTTATACTTGTTAGAGGAGGGACAAAGAAACGGCAATCAAAACGTAAGAGTCGTTTTCTTCAGCGGTACCTGCTTAATTTATTTTTTTATTATTGGAAGATAGATGGAGATTATTGTACCCTTATCTACAGCACTTTCGATTTCTATCTTTCCATTGTGGTCATCAATAACCTTTTTGACAATTGCCATACCAAGTCCGGTACCGTGTTTTTTGCCATAAGACATAAACGGCTCAAAGATATGGTTCTTTACTTCATCCGGCATGCCGGAACCCGTATCCGTAAAATCGATACGCACGTATCCGTCATGCTCGGCTGTTGTCACTGTCAGCGAACCGCCTTCGGACATTGCATCGCGTGCGTTACTGGCAATATTATAAAAAACACGAACCATTTTATCCTGATCAAGCCGTACGGTACCTTTGAACTTTGTATTTTTTACTAATGTAATTTTATTCTTCTCTAAATCTTTCTCAATGAAATTCAATACACTGTTCATCACATCAAAGAATTCGAACTCTTTAAAATTGGTGGCACTCACGCCGCGTGTGAAATCTAAGATTTCCTGTGTCATATTCACAAAGCGGTCCACCTGATGGATCATATCATCTGCAAGCTTGCTCGCTTCTTCGTTGCCCGATTTCTTTTTCATCACCTGGGCGTATACCCGCAGCGTTCCCATCGGGTTTTTTATGTCATGGATAATAACACTGGCCATTCGTCCGACAGCAGACAAACGTTCATTCTGAACCATCTCCTGCGCCATTCGTGCATTTTCGATTGCAACAGACGCATGCGCAGAAAAAGCATCAATAAATGAAATGTCCTCGCTGTCAAAAGAGCCTTGCTTTTTATTTAAAAGCTGAAACACGCCGATAATTTTACCGTCTTTGTTCTTTAACGGCATGCACAGCATATTATAAGTATGATAACCGCTGCGTTTATCAATATCGGGATTAAAACGAGGGTCGGCATATGTATCGGGAATGTTAATCGTCTCGCCTGTCTCCGCAACATATCCTGCCAGGCCTTTGCCAATAGGCAGCCGGATTTCTACCATATCTGTGCCTTGTAGGACTTTCGACCACAATTCTTTTTTCATGTTATCTGCAAGGTACAACGTACCACGATCGGCATTAGTGCTCTTTGTTGACGCGTCGAGAATTAATCCGAGCAATTTATCCAAATCAAGTGTAGAATTAATAATTTTACTCGCCTCAATGAGTTGATGAAGCTTATTGAATCGTATCTCATTGGTCTGACGCTGTTCTTCGAGCCTTTGGACGATATTATCGTCTGCCTTGCGAATCCGCGCACTCAGCTCGCGGAGAAGATTAAACGCCACTTTGTGACTCGCAAGAAGTAATTCTTCAAATTCATTTTTCGTCATCGAGAGAAGAACCGAATCCTCGATGCATGTAGCACGCGCAGAACGCGTACGGCCGTCAAGCGATACAAGTTCGCCGACAACTTCCCCGCGCTCCAGAATATCAAGTGTCGTTTCCTCGCCAAAAGTCGTTACGCGGGAAACACGTATCTTCCCTTCTTCAATAAGAAACACTTTATCGCCGGATGTATCCGCATCAAAGAGTATCGCACCTGCCGAATGCTTTTCCTCGCGGAATTTATTGACTACTTGCAGTACTTCATCGCGCGATAATTGATGGAATAAGACGGTAGACTGAAGACTGAGTATGCGTTCGTCATGTGTAGGCATTCATTACACCTTCATACTGGTAGAGACAGTAACCGCGTGAATAATAACAAGAATCATTCATTTAGTCAAGAAAAGAAGCTTCGCTTTTAAAACCTCTTTCATTTTGGCTAATGACCGGGCACGGTGACTTATAAGATTCTTTTCTTCTGCGTTGAGTTCTGCATATGTTTTAGTAAATCCGGCAGGAATAAATATCGGGTCATATCCAAATCCGTTAGTACCGCGAGGAGTTTCGCCAAGCATTCCGGTACAGATTCCTTCCGTCAATTCTTCAATACCTTTGCCTACAAGGGCAAGCACTGAACGGAATTGTGCCCTCCTGCGACGCGGCGCCACAGCACGCATCTCCATAAGCAATTTCCGGTTATTCATCTCATCCGTTGCATTTACACCGGCATAGCGGGCGGAGAACACTCCGGGTCTGCCGTTGAGAAAAAATACTTCCAGACCGGAATCATCTGCTAACGTGAGTAATTTCGTGTGATTGTACACTGTGCGGGCTTTTTGAAGTGCATTAGCCTCGAAAGTGTTCCCGTCTTCTCTCAAGATCAATTCAGTAGAAACATCGTTAAGCGTAAGTATCTCGAGATTGAGATCGCCGAGCAGTGTCTGCAGCTCTTGTGCTTTATGTTTATTTCGCGTTGCAAGAATAAGTTTAGTCATAAGAGATTGAAGTAAGATAGTGGTATCAGCCGATCAGTGTTTCTATAGCTTTTTCAATGCGGTCAACTCCGATAATCTCGATATCGCCGGTTGGTTTAAGTGTTTTCAAATTATGCAGAGGAACAATGATGCGTTTGAATCCGAGTTTCGCCGCTTCATGAACACGTTTTTCAATTTGTCCGATCGTGCGAATCTCTCCACCCAGTCCAATTTCACCAACCGCAACAGACGACGAATCGACGGGAATATCGCGCAGGCTCGATGCAATAGAAGAAGCTATTCCTAAATCCACTGCCGGCTCATCGATACGGATACCGCCGGCAACGTTCACAAATACATCCTGCTGGCCGAGATTCATCCCGACGCGTTTTTCCAATACGGCGAGCAATAATGCCAGCCGCCGGTAGTCAAAACCGGTGCATGTACGCTGCGGCATTCCAAAGTTCGTAGGTGTTACCAGCGCCTGCACTTCAACAAGGATGGGGCGTGAGCCTTCAATACTTGCGACCACAGTGGAGCCTGAAGTACCATAATGGCGCTCTGAAAGAAATATTTCGGACGGATTAAGGACCTCCCGCAGGCCTGTATCATGCATTTCAAAAATTCCGATCTCATTAGTCGAACCGAACCGATTCTTCAACGCACGCAGAATCCTATAAGCATAATGAGCTTCGCCCTCAAACTGGAGAACAGTGTCTACCATATGTTCTATTACTTTAGGCCCCGCGATAACGCCTTCTTTTGTTACATGCCCGACAAGAATGACCGGGATACCGCGGGTCTTGGCAAGGCGCAGTAATAAGGCGGCGGATTCACGCACCTGACTTACACTGCCCGGTGCGCTTTCAAGTCCGGGCCGAAACATGGTCTGAATAGAATCAATAACAACAAGATCCGGAGTGCCGGATTCTATCACATCCAGAATGAGATCGAGGTTGGTTTCAGCAAGGAGTAAAATATTTTTTGACGAGACGGCATTCAGCCGTTCGGCGCGAAGTTTGATTTGCCGAACGGATTCTTCACCGGTTACATACAAAATTATTTTATCTTTCAACGCAATCGCCAGCTGCATCATAAGTGTAGATTTTCCGATACCCGGATCGCCGCCCAATAGAACAAGCGAACCTGGTACAAGTCCGCCTCCAAGCACACGATCAAATTCGTTCAGCATCGTTTTAATGCGCGGAATATCCTCTTTCTCAATTTGATCGAAAGAAACTGGTTCAATCTTTGAAGCAACACCCGACTTTCGAGATGCTCTCAAAGGTCTTGCAGCTTCTTCGACAAATGTACTCCATTCGGAGCAGTTCGGACATTTACCGATCCATCGCGGCGAGACATAACCGCACGACTGGCAGACATACTTTGTTAAATTTTTAGACATATGTTCAATATAGCGATGGAAGAAGATGAATTCAATAAATAGATGGATTGAACAAGATAAAAGAACTATAGAAGCAACGGAAATTATTATGCGTCTATAGTCACAAAATGAATTATTCCACGCAGCATAAGGATTATGGTATATCCCCCGCAGTAACGATATTCCGAAGACACATAAAAAAACCCGTTGCACAGCAGCTAACGGGTTTTCAATATACTATTAAAAAACGAATTATAATCTTGCCCAACGTGCCTTTGCAGATTTTACGTTCCTGCTCATCGGATAATTCTTTACTACTTTTTCATAAGCTGCTTTAGCCTTTGCCTTGTTGCCGAGGTTCTCATACGTCCGTCCGAGCATATACTGAGCATCGGCTTTCTTTACGGAACTTTTCATTTTCAGCACATTCAGAAACAACGGCAATGCATTTCTATAGTTTTTCTGTGCAAAGTAGGATTCACCCAGCCAATACTTTGACCGGCCGACCAACTCATCCTGGCCGCCGCCTTCAACAATTGCTTTAAAACCCTTGACAGCAGAATCATACCTGCGCGCTCTAAATTGATCCATAGCATAATCATATGTCGATTCTGAAGGCGGAAGGTAATCATCTTTATCTATAACAGCCTTTGCCTTTGGCGCCATACTCGCACCTTTAGCCAGCATTTCCGTAGAATCAGCTCTAAATTTCTCCGACATATACTTTGCATTAAGTTCGGTCAAACGAGCATTCATGCTTCGGTTTTCCTGCTCCAATTTTACAATATTTTGCTTCAAGCTCGTATTTTCCGTACGGAGATCCTGAACCAATTTTTCGTATTGTGCTATTTTAGTGGCGCTGGACCCTGTCGATGATACATCCGTATCAGCTCCAATGAAGTTCGTTAGTGCTTGATCGGACGAAGTCTCCTCCGCTGCTTCTTGAGATTCTTCAATTACAACTTCTTCGCTTTCACCGCAGCCGGCCAGTATGAACATAAACAGGGCGAGAATGATAAACCAAGAATGTCTTCGTAAAAGGCTGCTACTTATCAATTTATTGAGACCCATAAAGCCTCCAAACAATTGCGAATGAATAATAGTGGATTTGTCATATCTCCTGCTAAATTTATTAATACACTCATTGAAAGTCAAGTGGTTTTCCCAAAATCACATACGTATTTTATTCCTACATACCTCCGAGATTCTTGCATTTCACACACTCCATCATTCGGGCAATGATACGTTGAACAATGATATCCGGTACACCGTCGGGAATCTCCGATTGAAGCCGCATATCACACAATTCATTCACATAATCTACTGCAATACATCCTCCATCGGCAGTAAAAGCTAATTCCGTTGAAAAGAATTCAAGCTGACAAATGGTGTGAATACGGTCGGTAATGGTTCGAAGTTGTCCGAGACCTAACCGCTTTTCTTCTTCTTCAGACATCGGAGAATAAATATGAGTGATGTCATTCCACCATGAAGGGATGATGTCGCCAAAAGCATAGAATACACGAAACCATGCCCGCCGCTCGGCAAAAATAGTCGGCGTAATCGTCTCCTGCAGCAGATATTTATCATTCTTATTAGATTGGCGCGCATCGATAACTTCTTTCAGGGTTTCAGCTCCGATCACAACACCTAAGCCGCCTCCGGTTGTATTTGCCGGCTTGATAATAAACGGCCGGCCGAGTTTTGCCAACTCGCTTAACGAAAGCCCAATCTCATTTTTGTGATTATACGGCAATATAATGATGGTATAAGGAACATTAATATTATGCGAAAGAAATTCGAGATGCATCGTTGCTTTATCGGCGGCAATGGCTTGAAGATCGTATGGATTGATAGGATGCGGTGCAGTCGTGCCGCCGGAACGGAATTGTTCTAATATATACAATGCCAAAGGCTGGAACATTTCGTCTTCATCGGAAGCACGGTCAAGAAAGTATCTGAAGCGGATTCTATCTTTGCATAATAGGTCGTAAATTTCTTCGACATTTTCATTACGAATTTCCAATACTGAAATATCATCTCGGTAGGCAGCCTTGCGCACATAATCAATAAATCCAAGGTCATATTCCCAGTTCCAAGCAACAGCAAGGTCATATATCTGGGCTGTTTCCATATATTATCAAAAATACATGCTTTCCATTTACAAAACAAGCGGCGCTATACTTGTAAGTTATGTAGTGTTTCAATATATTTATATTGATGAACAGCAACTTGAAGTCATTTTTATTCCTCACTTCAATCGTGGGGATTTTTTTTCTCTACGGCTGCAGTAATTCTTCTCAATCAGTGCGTTCTGACCACACAAACGCACAGCAGAGCGATAGAATTAAAGAGATGCGTCATGATCGTGCACTTCAGCATTTTATCGAAGGCACGGCACTGGATGCAAAGGGTTCCTACGCGGAAGCAATCCTTGAATATCAAGAAGCGCTTCAAGCAGAGCCGAACGCTGCGATTTTCTATGCTATCTCTAAAGATTATTTGCTATTGAACAAATTCAACCGTGCCGTTGAAACTGCAGCTGAAGCTGTTCGGCTGGAACAGCAGAATATAACTTACCGCGAAAATCTTGGGACCATATATTTTCAAGCATCGCGGCCGGATTTAGCGATCCGCGAGTACGAAGAAATTGTAAAGATCGATTCAAATTATACTGCCGGTTGGTTCACACTGGCGCATCTCTATAGGCCGTCGCACCCTCTGAAAGCAATTGAGATATACGAGAAATTACTCGGCCGAGATGACGGGCAATTGGATATTCTTTTTCAATGCGCACAGCTTTATTTTTCACTCGAGCTTTATGATGAAGCTGCCGTAAAATATAAGCGAATTTTAGAGCTTGATCCCGGCAATAAGCAGCTTCTGAAGCAACTCGCCAAAACCTATTCAAAGAGTGGTAAACCGGAACAGGCGCAGACACTACTCGAGTCAATGGTTGCATCGGATTCTTCAGATACAGACGCCGTTGCAACACTCGCAGATTTTTATTTAGAGCAAAAACAATTCCAAAAAGCAATCGATCTATATGAAGGACTTTTGAATCGGGATATTAAGAATACGGAAATCAAGTTGCGAATCGGTATCGGATTCTTTGGATTGTCGGAGCATGACTCTACATTGATTCCAAAAGCAACCACTTTTTTTGAGAACCTGCACAAAGAAGTACCAACCGACTGGCGGTCTTGCTGGTATCTTGGAGCTATTGCAGCAAATCAGCATAAAGACTCGCTTGCCGGAAGCTACTTCGAACAAGTAACAAAACTGGAAGAACGCCATGGCGATGCGTGGTGGTTTTTTGGTTCCTCCTTATTTGATCAAAAGAAGTATGACAAACTGCTTGAGACTATGGAACAAGCGCAAAAGATCCTGCCGAACGATTTCCGTTTCTACTTATTGCAGGGACTAGCACTATCACGAATGGATAGACAGGAAGAATCTGTGAAACCATTGGAGAAAGCATACGAGCTTAACCCAAAAGATCTCAATACTATCAGTACACTTGCTTTGACATTAGATGGATTACAGCGTTATGCACAAAGCGATAGTATATACGAGGAAGGATTGAGACAGGATCCAAAATCCGCTCTCCTTCTTAACAACTTTGGATACAGTCTCGCCGAACGAGGACTTCAACTGGAACGCGCGCTGGAAATGTCAAAACAGGCTATTACCGCGGAACCGGACAATGCTGCATACCTTGATACTTACGGCTGGATACTTTTTAAATTACATAATTACGAAGATGCCGTAGTATATATTGAAAAATCAATAATAACCGGGCAGGCCAGTTCTGTTGTCCACGAGCATCTTGGCGATGTCTATGAGAAACTGGGGCAAAATGAGAAAGCCCTGGAGTCGTGGAAAAAAGCGTTTGAGTTGGATTCCAAGAACAAAAGTGCACAAGAAAAAATCATGCGAGGAGTGAAGTAATGCTACAGCGTTTTTCTTTAATATTGATCCTTTTCAGTCTTTTATACACCGGATGCCGAACAACAAGCACGTTGAATTTGAGCGACATGTCTATCACATCTGAGGAAGTACAAGAAATTGCCCGTACACATCACACACGTATTCAATCCATTCAAGGTGAAGGACGGATATCTGTTGAAACACCGGAAATAGCTCAAAGCGGTGCATTTATCTTGACACTCCGCAAACCTGACTCTGTTCTAATCAGTCTTCGCGGACCGTTCGGCATTAAAGTTGGATCTGCACTTTTAACCCGTACAGAATTCGCTTTTTATAACAGCATAGAGAACCAACTCATCACCGGTTCTACAAGCATAGAAAACCTGAATCGTATCCTTCACGTACAATTAAATTTTGATGATCTGCTGAATATTTTTTCCGGCGGAGGATTTCTTGACGATGATCTCCGCTCTCCCGACCAGAAAAGCATAGAAGACAACCAGTTTGTTTTCATATATAATTCCAATAATTCTACTCGACGATACTGGATTGAACCGATATCCTTATACATTCAAAAAATTCAGTTTTTGGATCACAACGGGAATCTTACACTCGAGCAAACCTTCAACGATTTTGAGAATGTCGGCGAAATCAAAATGCCGTACGCCATATGTATCACAAAACCTGAAACACAGCAAATGCTGACGCTTAATTATTCCGATATTATGGTAAACATCGAACAACTTCAGTTTACCTTTACGATTCCACAGAACGCTGAACGAATTCGCTGGTAATGTTCTATCTGTCTCGCATCTTTCTCTTTGTCCTTTTTTTAATCATCGCACTTCCCGCTTCTGCCCAGAAGACTGTACGTGAGATTAAACAGAAAGAAAATGAGCTACAGAAACTGCGCAGTGATATTCAGGCATACGAGAAAAAAATAAGAGAAAGCAACAAGAAAGAGAAAGTCACGCTCGAACGTCTCGATAATCTCGAACGTCAATCCATTCTTATGCGCCGATTGATACAAAAACTTAGAGAAGAAGAAATTGGAATGACGGCAGAAATCGACACCGCCAAAACAACGATCTCTGACCTTGAAAAACAGCTGCAGTTTCTGAAGTCACATTATGCCAACTATATCTGTTCGGTATATAAACACGGCCGGGTATACGATCTAGAACTGCTTTTTTCCTCTCAATCGATAAACCAGCTTTCTATCCGTATTCAATATTTGAAGAGTTTTTCCGAACAACGGGCCAAAGAGCTCAAAGAGATCGACAAAAATAAGGCCATACTTGAACAAAAGAACGAACAACTGCTTTTAAAGCTGCAGCACGAGCGGCAGCTTCTGAATGAGAAAACGCGTGAAGAAGAAAAACTCAAGAAGACATTTTCCCGGCGGCAAGCGGTGCTTAAAAAAATACGAAAGAATAAGAAAACCTACAAAAGAGAACTTAACCGGAAGATGCAAGCTTTTCAGCAGATTGAAAAGCTAATTGCAGATTTAATCGAGAAAGAACGAATCCGGAAAGAACGCGAGGAAGCCGAACGTCGTGAACGCGAGTTGGCAGAAATGCGGGAACACGAACGATCTAGATCGCCCGTACAAAAACCGGTTGAATCAGCCTCCTCTTTCGGCTTTGCACAACAAAGGGGAAAACTTCGATGGCCGGTGACACATGGATCTGTACAGTCACGTTTCGGCAACCAGATCCATCCTGTTCTAAAAACTGTCACAAAAAATACAGGTATAGACATAGCCACACCCGTTGGTTCTGATGTTCTGGCTGTTGCGGACGGAGAAGTGGCCGTACTATCTTTCATCCCCGGTTTCGGCAATGTTTTAATACTAAATCACTTTAACGGCTATCGTACTGTATACGCGCATCTATCGGATATTTCTGTAAAAGAATCGCAGCGTATTTCGGAAGGAATGGTAATCGCAAAAAGCGGCGATACTGTAGCTGGAGCCATTCTCCACTTTGAAATTTGGAAAGAGCGGGAGAAGCAGAATCCAGAATGGTGGCTGACAAAACGCCGGTAATTATATCTTGAAGAAGATAGATGATATCAGAGAGTAATTGTTGTTTTGCCGCCGGATTTTCCGTATATTTATATATATACGTTCGGGGTGTGGCTCAGCCCGGTTAGAGCGCCTGCCTTGGGCGCAGGAGGTCGGAGGTTCGAATCCTCTCACCCCGACAAATTCAGATGTATTTTACAACATTTTTACATAAATAACGCGGCATTATGCGTTCATTTTCACTTTTTAGGGCAGCATCCTTCAGGTATCTTCGTCAATAACGCCCCTTGTTCTTTTGAGTGACTTGGTTTATTGACAATATGTAGGAAATTATATACCATGAATTGCTAAAGTGTTTTTTTTACAGCAGAAAAAATAGGCTTAAATAATGGCTAAAGCGACAGAGAGTGCAAGAAGTGCCGAACAATTAAAAGAAGTTGCAATATTCCTGAAACAAGCCGATAAACTTGTGCGGGAAGGAAATCACACGGCTGCATTGGAGGAGATCGCCAAAGCGCGTGCCAGGGATCCGAGGAATTTGTACGCATTAGCATATGAAGAAAGAGTTCGTTCTCTTGTTACGGCTCAGAAAGATAAAAAGCCGGAAGCCAACAAGATCTCCCCGCAGCCGCCTGCACCTCAGCCTCTTCCGGCTGCTTTAGAACACATTTCAAATCTCGCTATCGTTGAAGCGCAGCGTTCTGCTGCTGTTGCAGTAAAACAAGAACAAGAAGTAGTAATTCGCAAAAAAGAGGAAGAGGAACGACGGAAGAATGAAGAGCTTAGGCGACAGGCCATTGAAACCAAGATCGCTACCTTCCTAACGCGCTCAAAGGATTATTTAGCAAAAGGTGATTTCGACCGCGCACTGGATGAAATTGCGCGTGCATACCTGCTTGACCCTGCAAATGAAAAAATTCATGCAGCAGAAAACAACGTACGGAAAACCCAGGAAGAAACCCGTTTACACGACGAACAAGAACGACTTCAGAAACAGCAGGATGATGAACGCAAACGCCAGGAGCTTTTGAGATCTCAAGTAGCGCGAATGCAAAAGGAGAAGGAAGAGAAACGGCGCAAAGAAGAGGAAGCCCGAAGACTGGCGCAACAACAGAAGATTACTCAGTACCTCAACCGTGCACAAGATTTTCTCGAGAACGGCCGCCTTGATGAGGCGTTAAGTGAATTAGCATTTGTTGTTGTGATAGACCCGCTGAACGAAGACGTCTTGGCATTAGAGCGGAAAATACGTGATGCCCAGGAACAGGAACAAGCTGCACAATTTGAACAATACCGTAAACGGGAGGAAGAGCAGCGGAAAAAACGTGAAGCAATTTTCAGCGCAATTCAAAAACATATCGAAAATGCAGAGCGACTTGCCAGTCAACAAAAGTGGTCGGAAGCTTTGCGTGTCATTACACGGGCATATGTATTGGATCCGGTTAATGATGCATTGCAAGCTTGCGAGAAACGTATTCAGGCAGCACAAGAAGAGGCCTTACGTATCGCTAATGAGCAGCGCCAGCAGGAGGAAGAAGTTGTACGCCGCCGGCAAGAGGAAGAACTCCGCCAGCTTGAACAAGCAGAGCGTGAACGTGCCGTACTCGGCGAGAGTGCTGAAACCGAAGCCAAACGACGCGCTGACAAGGAAAAGGTTTTCCTCTACCTGTCTAAGGCCCGCGGATATTTGAACGATGGCAGATATGAAGATGCTCTGGGTGAAGTTGCACTTGCATTTATAGTCAATCCGTTCGATGAAGATGTCAAGCAGATGGAGCATGAAGTAATTACGGCGCAGGATCTTAAAAAAGC
>CAZYAM010000003.1:0-8963 GCA_964645575.1 uncultured Ignavibacteriaceae bacterium | reverse complement strand
GACGGATACTCCTACGATCCAAACAACGCAGAACTTATAGCTCTTGAGCAGCAAATTCAAGATGCCTACCAACGGTGGCAGGGGAAACAGGCAGCGGAAGAGAAAAATACACAAATTGAGGACTTACTTTTCAAGACAAAAGAATACCTTGCCAAGGAATTATTCGACGATGCTCTCAAGACTATTGAACAGGCACTTACGCTGGATCCAAAGAGAGAGAATCTGAAAGCAACAAAAGCTGATATCGAAAAAGCGCAGGATGCATTCAAAAAAAGAAAGCAGTCTGAAGAGAACAATAAAATTATCCAGAAACACATCTTCCATGCAAAGGAATGCAAAGTTCTCCGCAACTACGAAGAAGCCATCGATGAAATAGACCAAGCACTCTCACTCGATTCTTCACGAAAAGATTTACTCGAACTCAAGAATCAGATACAGCAGGAATTGACTGAGTGGCAAGCACAGAAAAACCAGAGCGCTCAAAAAACATCACTAAATCAGCATATCCATCAGGCACGTGAACATCTAACCAACAAAGTATACGATGAAGCACTTATGGAGATCGCCCTCGGATTGACGATCGATCCAAAGAATTCAGATCTCATCGCGCTTGAAGAAGAGGTAATGAAAGCTCAGGAAAATGCAGAGCTTGGCGAAAGTGACCTTGCTGCAAAATCCGGCGAATCCGATGCTAAGGATGAAGAACGAGATCAGTTGATTTGGATTCATTTACGAGCAGCGGACGAACTTCAGAAGCAGAATGAATTTGCCCAAGCACTCGACGAATTGGCGAAAGCCTATGTCATCGACCCGCTTAACAAAGAAGTTAAAAAAGCAGAACTGCGCGTACGGCAAAACGAGATTCGGCATGCACAACAGACCGGCCAGACACTGAAACTGGTTTATCCAAATGAAAAGAAATCAATTGGCGGAAGCTGACAACAGCATATATAACGAGACGACAACATGGAACCACAAGACATATTAACAAATCAGAAGAAAGTCGTCGATCGCCTGCACGAAGTTCAAAAGAAAGCAGAGTCCGGAAAATTCACCGACGCCCATGCGATCATAAAAGAAGTTAAATCGGCAGATTCAAAGAATATTTACCTCATTGCCATCGAAAAACAGATTGCAAAATTATGCGATAGTTCTTTGCCGGAGGAAAGCCGTTCTGGAATTGTAAAATCTCTTCCCTCCATGCTTGATCGTGCAATAGGCGATATCCAGCGCCGTACTTCGGCTACCAAAGTAGACGAATCCCAAAAAGAACAAAAGGAAGCAGCTCTCGAAAAACTGAAAAGCCAGTATTTTCAACGTGCGGACGACTATGTAGAGAAACATGAATATCAGCGGGCGCTTGAAGAAATCAGGCGCATTTATATTATCGAACCGGGAAGCATTGTAGCCAAGGAATACGAACAAAAGATCGAACAACTCGCGGTTTTGCATGACCGCAACGAAGCAGAAAAAGCAGCTTCTGCGGAAAAAGAAAAAACAAGAGCAAAAGCAAAAGAAACTAAAACTGAAGCGAAGGAAACAAAAGCTGAAGTTGAAAAACCAAAGACAGTTGTCCCGGATATCGAGACACCTAAGGAAAAATACGTACTAATTGAGGAAGAGAAAAAATCAAAACTGCCGATTTTGATAGCAGCAGCAGTGGCAGTTCTTGCTGTTGGATCATGGCTTATCTTCTCTCAGGGTTCTTCCTCCGACAATATACAAACAAATCAGGAGCAGACACAGCAACCTCCTCCTGTAGAGGACAGTATCGTGATTCAAACACCTACGGCTGCTGCTTCTACTACTCAACCCAAGGAATCTACTTCTATTGCAGAATCAACAAAACAGCCTTCAAAGAATGAAAAGAAACAACCGGAAAGTAGACCTGTAACCCAAACAAAAAGACCTGCTCAGCCTGCTGCAACACCGCAGGAAACTGCACAACCGACTAGTACAAAGCCAAAAACAACTCAAACTCCTCCCGCTGCACAGACGCAACAATCAGCACAACAACCAGCACAACAACCCAGTACAAAAACAAGTGCTCCGGCACCAATGCCTTTTGTTGCAATCGAAACTCCGCCTGATGTTATCAAACGGGTTGCGCCGGTCTATCCTGAAATTGCTATTAAAATGGGAATTCAGGGAAGAGTCACTGTGGAAGTAACCATCGACCCTCAGGGGAAACCGATTCAGACGAAGGTTGTGAAAAGTTCAAGCGAAGTATTTAATAATGCAGCTGTTGAAGCTGTAATGAAGTATACATTTAAACCTGCGATGCAGTCTACCGGCCCGGTAACCTCAAAACTATATATACCTATCGACTTCCGCTTGAAGTAAAAATAATAAGGCCTCTTCAACATCAAGAAGCCTTTTTATACTTTCCATTCTGTGCGTAAAACCGATACATAAACTCATGCAAAGATATTATTCATTTCAAATGAAGCAATTTCCGTTATTCATTATCATTCGTGCCGAATTTTCTTTTCCAAATTCTATTTATCTCAATAGTCCACTCATCAAAAAGCGAGTAAACTGTCGGCACGATAACGAGCGTTAAAAATGTTGATACGGATAATCCAAAAATAATCGCGACAGCAAGCGGGCGCCAAAAATCCGAGCTTTCTGCACCAATAACAAGATGGAAATGGAACCAATCGAAATCGATTCCTGTTGCCATAGGTAAAACCCCAAAAACGGTCGTCACTGCCGTTAAAACAACCGGCCGGAGACGAACTCTTCCGGCTTCAACCAGCGCTTCGTCAAGTTTGAGTCCGCCTTCGGCATATTTATGCTTGACAAAATCCAACAAGACAATTGCATTACGCACGACAATACCTGCGAGTGCAATAACACCGACTCCTGTCATCATTACACTAACAGGTGTCCTCGTAACAACGAGGCCGAACATCACTCCGATAAGCGAAAGAATCACCGAGACCATAATAACCAGCGGTACTTTAAGAGAATTAAATTCGCTTACCATAATAAAAAATATTACGAGCAATGTAATAATGAAGACTCTGCTGAGAAATGAAGATGCTTTCTGCTGTTCTTCTTGTGATCCGGTGAACTTAATGCTGTACCCTTCGGGCAATTGATCGTTCGATAAAAGTGCCCGCACATCCTTCAGCACTTCAGACTGCACTCTTCCTTCCACATCACCCGAGATTGTTACTACCCGTTTCTGGTCTTTCCGCTTGATATCGGTTATCGCTGTTGTCCGCTTTATATCGGCAACCGACGTCAACGGAATAGAGAGAATTTGCCCGCGGCGATTCATAAAGTTGATATGAATTTTTTCCAAATCGGCCGGCGACGTACGTTGATCCTCCTGCAAGCGGACCCTGATTTTATACTCGTCTTCACCGATTCGATATTTCGAGGCTTCAATACCGCTGATTGCGGCGCGTACAGTCGCAGCTATCTGTGATGTACTTGAATACAACATACCTGCTTTTTCCCGGTCGACAAGTATTTCGATTTCGGGCCTGCCGGCATTATAGTCGTCTCTTAGATCAACAAGGCCATTCACATTTTTTATTTTCTCCCTTATAGCTTTGCTGATTGATGCCAATTGTGCGTAATCTTCGCCCGAAATTTCTATATTAACTGCGGCACCGACAGGCGGTCCAATCTGTTGTTTCGTTAAGCGTATATCGGCTCCGGCTAGACCAACCGTCGTTGTACGTACTTCTTCTAAAGTTTTAAAACTACTCTGATTTCTTTTTGCTTTTTCGTAGAAATTGATATTGATTGTTCCTTTGTTCGGAGTTCCCTGTGCACCATAATCAAATACGCTGCTCGACGAACCGATCATCGTGGCGATAAATTCGATATCATTCTTTTCTGAAAGAGTATTCAGGCGGTTTTCCAATATGTCGGAGATGGATTTTGTTACATCTAACGATGTTCCGGGCGGCGTCTCTATGCTTATGCTTATCTGTGAGGGTTCCGTATTCGGGAAGAATTCTACTCCTTTATTAAAGAGTACAAAGATGATGATAATAAATGCAAGCAGTGCAAACGATGCAAACATAGTAAACTTCTTACGTGACAGCGTCCAGCGGAGTATCTCGACATATTTCTCCTGTATCCAGGGGAAAAACTTATCGTCCACTTCATGATACAGCCAGGTAAAAGGATTGTATTTTCTATACCAGTGCGGGTGTTCAAGATTGCTTTTAGCTTTCTTGATATCACGGCGGTAGTTAATCCATTGTGCTGCCTGCACAGGGCTGATGACATATGCGACAAACATAGAAGCTGTTAATGTTGACAGCAGCGTAATCGGCAGGTACTTCATAAAATCACCGACGACACCTGGCCAGAACAGTAGCGGGAAAAAAGCCGACAGAATCGTAATAGTTGATGTTAATACCGGGACAAAAACTTCACCGGCCGCTTTTTTAGCGGCCACAACCGGAGTTTCGTGATAATCCTGCTGATGACGATAGGTATTCTCAACAACGACGATGGAATCATCAACCAGAATTCCCAACACAAGAACCAGCGAGAATAAAACAACCATATTGAGCGTAACTCCAAAAATGCTCAGTAAAATGAATCCAATAAACATAGAAAGCGGGATAGCAGTTGAAATCAGCATCGCGTTTTTAAATCCGAAGAACATGAAGAGCGACAGAACCACAAGCACCATTCCGGTAATGACTGTATTTTCAAGTTCATTGACCATTCGTACTATAAATTTCGATTGGTCGTTAGAAATATCAATTTTAATTCCAGCAGGCAGTCCAGATTGCTCTTCATCGGCTATTTTTTTTACTTCTTCCGCAATACTCACAAGGTTTTCACCGGAGCGCTTGCGCACGGCGAGCGAAACAACTTCAAGGTTATTCAAATTCGCATATGTCTGGCGGTCTTCAAAAGAATAGTTGACCGATGCAACATCGCGCAAATATATCGGTTTGTTATTTTGTATTTTCAGTACGATATCCTCAAGCGGTTTCACCTGTTTAAACTCGCCGGGAATACGTATAGCAAGGGTTTGCTCTTTTGTATCAATTGTGCCGCCCGGAATATTCAAGTTTTCAGCTTTTATTGCGTTTGCAATATCATCGAAACTTATCTGATATGAGTTCATCCGGTACACATCCACATTAACCTGCACTTCAGGTTCAACACCTCCCGCCAGATCAGCACGTAAAATTCCGGGAATCGCTTCGATTTTATCCTGAAGTTCTTCTGCGATCTTCTTCAGCCGTGCAAGGCCCACATTTCCGCCGACATTCACATACATGATCGGAAACTCACTAATATTCACTTCCGTAATTATTGGGTCCAGTATTTCACTAGGCAGCTGCGACTGTGTCGAATTGACCTTATCGCGCACACGCCGCAATGCTTCGTCGATATCAACACCGGTATTAAATTCAATACGTATCGTCGAAAGGCCTTCTTTCGAGACAGAAGAGATTTGCTTTAGGTCTTTCAATCCTTTGAGTGCACGTTCCAGGGGCTGTGTTACCAATCCTTCAATATCGACAGGTGATACGCCTATGTACGGCACCGAGACAATAACTAGCGGAATCTTCACTTCAGGGGCTGCTTCGCGCGGCATACTGAAATAAGATGTAAGTCCGAAAACGGTAATAAGTACCATTAAGAGATACACTGCAATTCTATTATCTACTGCTATATTCCAGATCTTCATATCTCTTCTCCAGTTATTGCGTTACAACTACCGGTGATCCGTTGACGAGTTTTTGATACCCGGAAACAATGACATGATCACCCTGCTTCAGACCGCTGAGAATTTCAACCTGATTCCCCTGCCGACCTCCGATTTCTACCTGGCATTCCCTGGCTTTGCCGCCGTTTTCTGTGTACACAATTCTACGATCACGATCGACGAGCTGAATAAGAGATTCGTTTACAAGAAGAGCATTTGCCTTCGAATCCCGAAGAATCTTTACTTTTCCTATCATCTCCGGTTTCAGCTTTCGATATGGATTCTTTATTACGATTTCTATCATGAGAGTCCGGTTCGCAGATGAAACTGTCGCACCTATAAAACTCACTTTTCCATGGAGAGTATCGCCCGGAAGCGCATCAAAGGTAATAACTGCATTATCTCCCAGTGAAACTGATGCGGAAGCCCTTTCCGGAATTTCTGCTTGAATTTTTACAACCGAAATATTTACAACACGTACTATCGGCACGCCTGGAGGCGCAAATTCTCCAACATTCGGAATGATATTGTCTACCATTCCATTGATCGGACTCTTAATTTTCGTACGCTCGTAACGCGCTTCCATAATATCGGCATTTGCTTTAGCTGCATCCCGGTTATACGCATAAGTTTTATATTGAAGCTCGCTGATTCCCTGCTCTTCGTACACTTTTTTTTGTTTTGCCAGATTGAGATCCGCCAATTTGTATTGCGCATTTGCCGCTTCATAGCCGGCTTTCGCGATCTCGTCTTTAAGAAGAAGAATGACATCCCCTTTTTTCACATATTGTCCTCTTCGCGCGATCCACTCTTTAACGACGCCTCCCTCTTCCGGGCTTATCGAAGCATCCTCGAGCGCTTTTACAGTTCCCGCAACCTGAAGAACATCGATAAGTTTAGACGGCCGGAGAACTTCTATTCTTACGTCAACAGGTTGAATTTTCTGGCCATTCTCATTCCCGGAATTTGTACATGAAGAAATAAAAATGCCAGATGATAATATTATTCTTATATAACATGCTTTTCTTATCACATTCATTGTAGTTTCCTTTTTGCTGATTGATACTGTTCGTCATCAAGCACATAACACGGCAGACGGCCCATAAGCAGGTCCAAATCCGCCTGTGCCACCGAATAATCATAAATTGCCTGAACACGGTTTACCTGTGCCTGGGTAAGTGCAAGCTGTGCATCATTCACCTCCAACTGTGTGGCCGCACTGGCAAGAAACCGTGTCGTCACGATTTTATATCCCTTCTCAGCCATCTCAACCGTTTTGCCTTGTGCCTCAACTCTTTTTCGTGCTTGTTCTAGATTTCTTTTTGCCAAAGAAACACCTGTACGCAAATTCCGCTCAATAGTGGTTCTTCGTTCTTCACTCTTGCGCTGTTCCAATTGTGCCTGCTCAACCTTGGCGAAAGTCTGCATTCCCTGAAAAAGACTGAGTGAAATACTGAGACCGATTTGAGAACTTTTATAAAAGTCGTGAGTAGAAAAATTGAACCGGTCTTTAATTGCCGAGTATGAATACGAACCGAATAGTGCGATCGTAGGCAAATAACTTGACCGTTCGGCATTTATGTATGCACCGTCCAGCTCAATCTGTCTTTTTACAGCTGAAAGATTCGGATTTGACTCAAACACCTTGGAGTCTGCCTTTACAATAAGAGAATCCTCAATCGGTTTATACTGCATTTTTCCTGTAAGCAATATTTGCGCATTTTCGGGAATCCCGGTTAAATTCCTGAGATTTTCAAGGGCAAGAAATGCAGTGTTTTCGCTCTGAATAACCGACGGTCTGAGATTTTCTACATTTACAGATGCCCGCAGTTCATCATATTCAGATACTATTCCCTGGTCTTTCATCAGTTTAACGTTTTTCAGATTCTGTTCTGCATTTTGCAGGCTTGATTCCATAAGCTCCGCAACTTCTTTTGTCAGGAGCACCTGATAATACGCCTTTCGAACCGACGCAATAATTTCTATTTCTTTCGATTGATACAAATCTCTCGCTAGATCTGAATATACATTAGCAGCACCAACACCTATAAAAATCGCGCTGTTAAAAACAATCTGTTTAAAATTAAGGGATGCACTTGCATTATAATTAGGACTCATCGAAAACGGCAATTCGATTAATTGGCCTGTGATCTTCGGCATAACATACGATGAGTCCATAATTTTACGAAGCGGGTAATAAACTGCATCAGGAAAATAACTTTTTGATTTGTCAAGAAAATGAACATAATTGCCGGATAGATCTATCGACGGCATTGCATATCCCCATGCTTCAAGTACACGGGCGTCGGATTTTTTCACTTCCAATCGTGCACTTTCAAGGTCAGGATTCTGTTTCAATGCCAATAGTACCGCTTCTTCAAGTGTCAGATTAAATACAACAGTATCCTGCGCGTATGCAAATGAAGAGAAAAGAATCAGTATAAGGATTTTGCTAAAAAAATAAAAAGATTTATAGTAATTCATAGATTCCTCAAACATCTATCTCGCTTGTGTTAAAATAATATATTCGCTTCGCCCTTTATCCGTCATTATTGCATTGAATAGAAGTCCGGTAGATACCTGAAAAGCATGCTCTAGATCAATATTCAACTGCTCTTTCCATGCTTCTCCTTCACTATCCAAACGCAGCAGGAGTGCCGTTGCGCTCGACCAGAGAATAATGGCAACTTCGACAGGATTGAGATCTGAACGAAATTTACCTTCCTCCATTCCGTGCCTTAACAGTCCAATGAATAAATCCCACATTCTCTTGCTTTCAATATTGCATGCCTGTTTCATTTCATCAGAGACCTGTTTGTGAAATTGAGGTGCTTGTAAAAAATGAAACATCCCGAAGAATTTTCGATCTGAATGAAAGTATTCTTTATAGCTTTCGCCGAACTTTACTAATTTTTGAATTGTCGAATCATTCGAAGCAACAATCGGTTCAAGTCTTCCATAGAGTTTTTCCATGCCGCGCATCATTACGGCCAGATATATATCTTCCTTGCTCTTGTAGTAAAGGTATAGTGTTCCTTTGCTCAACTCCGCTACTTCGGCAATTTCATCCATCGTTGCTGTGGCAAGTCCTTTCTCAAAAAAGACCTTCTGAGCAGCATCTAGAATCTCCTCTTTCCTGTGTTCTTTCTCGCGCTCTTTTCGTTCAATAATTCCCATTATACTATCCTTTATTTACTGACTATTAGTCATTAATTACGATATAGTATAATAAAAGTTGCATTCTATTTCAAGTAACTTTCGATAAAGA
>CAZYAM010000002.1:69278-70597 GCA_964645575.1 uncultured Ignavibacteriaceae bacterium | reverse complement strand
AGCACTCGTGATATGATTCGTTCAATTCGTACCTCGCTGAAAGGAATATGAGGGCGCATGACGACCCGTTGGTTATTTGGCACGAGAATAATGCCTGTATCTTTGACAAGTGCGCGTGAGGATTCATTTGAAACATTCATGTTTCTCATTCCGAAATTGGCTCCTTAAAACTTTCTATAATGTTCGTAATATTTATCATCTCGCACAGGGAAAGAAGAAATGCGATGGTCGATTCAGCACCTTGGTTCCTATTTACTCTATCTACATGGAGCCCGTCATAACAACCGCCGTTTGTCGGTTCGTACAGTGGAATTCCCAAATCGTTAGCACCAAGAAACCAATGGAATGCTTTTTCAGCTTCAAGATACCAATAGTTATCTTTCGTTGTGAGGTATGCTTCCAGACAAGCTGAAATGGTAGAATATGCTTCGATCGGCTGTTGATCAAAAACAGGTTTGGATTTACCACGTTCAAACTTTTTTTCCGTACCGATGGGTTGAAAATGCCCGCGAGAAGAAGTCTGTACAGTAATCAGCCACTTTAACGCATCCATCCCGCTCTTAAGCATTTTTTCATTGGCGAGATTCCGGCCGCTGATAATAAGAGCATGGGGGATTTTTGCATTATCGTAACTTAAAATTGGTTCAATCCATTTCCAGTCAGCACTGCTGTTCTCGGTATATAGTTTTAATAGTTTCGTGCTGAGTATTTCCAGATTGTTACGGGCAAACCTTTCACCAGGGAAACGTTGTTGATATTCGTAGGCTCCGATCAATGCGAAAGCCCATGCCCGCGGCGAGGTAAATAAAGAAACAGGTGAAAGGGCTTGCTCAAAAATCTGAGCCGCCATTTGAGAAAAGCCTTCATTTTTGGAGCGGTTAATACAAGTTCCGAGAGACCAAACCGCCCTGCCGTGGTTGTCTTCGGAAAAGGTTTCATCTGCCCATGTACGCTGAAAGGTGAGAAAATTTTTAAATCGAGCGGACTTTGCATCCCATGCATATCTTACAAAACCGAGAAAACGGCTTACAAGGTCATTCAGTCTCAAGGAATTTATTGTGCCGAGATTCTCAAGCAATACAGTCAGGATAAGCGCTCTGGCATTATCGTCAGTGCAATATCCTTCGGCGAAGTTCGGAACATTATGCAGCGCATGCTGAAATATTCCTATGGAATCAGTCATTCGTATAAAATGGTCAAGTTTGATCTCGGGCAAATTAGTTGGTTGTTCATTAAGAGAACGCATTGCGATCTTCTTCTGCATAACAGAAGGCCGTTTCTGTCGGGCTTCTTCGAAGAGGTTGCCGTATTGCTGCGCT
>CAZYAM010000002.1:0-69178 GCA_964645575.1 uncultured Ignavibacteriaceae bacterium | reverse complement strand
TGCGATTCTTCAAGATATGGGGTAATGTAAATATCGGCAAGCGCAATGAGTTCCTTCAGCTGTTCTATAGAAACAAATTTATTGTGAAATATGACATGTCCTTTAACCCCAAGTTCGTCTGCGAGACGCTGCAGTGAAAGCCTGTATTTTTCGCCTTCATTTCTGAGGAGATTTGGATGCGTTACTCCGGCCACCAAGTAAACAACATTGGGGTGATTCTTAATAACATCCGGGAGCGATCGCAGTACAACTTCGATACCCTTATTAGGAGCCAGTAAACCAAATGTAAGAAGAACTATTTTACCTTCGACGCCGTATTGATCTTTATAGAAACTTGGATCTATAAAAGGTATGTCGGGTATTCCGTGCGGTATAAGACGAACCTTTTCTTTAGGTGTCTTATATATACTACAAAGCATTTCAACGCCTCTCTGCGACATAGTAACCGCGTAATCAGATAACGCAAGCAGTTCATCCATGACACGACGCTGTTGAACATTTGGGTCTTTTAGTATCGTATGAAGTGTTGTTATCAAAGGCATCCTCTGATTGCGCAGCAAAGATAAAACATAACTCCCCGCTTTTCCGCCGAAAATACCATACTCATGCTGGAGACAGACGATATCGACGTCGTTGAGATTTAAAAAATCAGCGGCTGCTTTATAAGTGTCGATATCCTGCTCCTGTATCTCAAAACGAACACGATCGGGGTATTGATAACCCTCTTCAATATCGGTTATAGGAATAGCGAAACACTGTACGCCGGGATTCAGCGCAGCGAAAGATTCACAAAGATCAGTTGTAAACGTGGCAATGCCGCATTGACGGGGAAGGTAATTGCCAATAAAAGCGACTTTCTTGATATTTTTCATAATGCTACCTTACAGGATTTTTCTTTAATCTTTCAATATACACTACCTTTCGATAAAAAGCGCCTTTTACTCTTCTAAGAGTCCGTTCTAAAACAGAATCCCGCAAAACAGATTATCCTATCGTTGTGTGCATGGAGAGCGACATTTTAACCGCCAGACTCTTGTATTCTATCGTTGTTGCTTGCTTCCGTCAAATAACTATAGAGAATTTTATAACTATCATAATCAAAGCGGCGCGGAGATGATGAAGCGGTGGTTTGTCCGGATCCGATCAGGCACCAGTTATCGATTACAAATTTTTCGCTAAGTTTTTTATTCTTCGATACTTCCTCGATTGTCACCGGCCCGTTAAAAGGCCATGCAATAATGCGCCTTGCTTCAAATGCGGCATCAACACGTGCATTATATATTTTTGGATCTTCCTCACCAATACACGCTCCCTTACACTGTCCAAGATGATACGAAAAACAGCACCCGCGCGATTGTTCAAGCCTCAGCAGTTTTAAGCAAAGCTGGTGCGTCTTAGAAATAGTCTCAAGAAATTCTTTTGCCTGCTTTGTGTGCTTGAAGATCCCGAGAATCGGAGAATCAGGTATTAATTCAAGATAATCTACCGGCTGTAATTTTACCGTAGCATATCCCCGCTCATTCTCAATACGCCGTGCAACGATAATGCGCCTCGGCTGACGCGAGCGGACATTATACATAGGCCGAAGTTCTTTGATAAGCTGAGATTCTAAAAGAAGCGCACCAAGCTCACCTGCTGTCTCGCGTGCTTCGATCCGACGGATGCGTCTTGTCAGCCAGCGTTCATCTCTAGCAGTAAAGTGAGTCCTTACTCGTGCGCGGATTATTTTACTTTTGCCGACATATAGTAAAACATCTTCTTCACCATAAAAGAGATATACACCCGGCGTTGTCGGAAGAGAAAGAATTGAAAATTTAGCGATTTGGTGATTTGGTGATTTGGTGATTAATTTAGACATTCGTAATTTTATTGTTCGAGCATTTGTAGAAAAGCGTTAATTTCCGCAAGACGGTTTTTAGGCTCGCCGTCATATTTAATCCGTGCTGCCAGTTTCAATTGCCTGCCGTCCTGTTTAAGACGGGGCTGAAATTGCTTCAGTTCATGAATATGTTTCATGATTTTCTGGAAACGTGCATCATCGCCTTCGTAAAATACACTTTCTTCCGATGACGGAAAATACAGCAATAGCTGCTCACCGCTTAATTCAACTTTTATGAAACCTATTCTCGCCGCTGTTATTTTCAACTCGACCAGCCGGAATAAATTCTCCACTTCCTCCGGATACTCGCCGAATCTATCCCGCAATTCCACTCGTATCGAATGGACTTCTTCGTGCGAAGCACATCGGTACAACCGGCGATATACATCCAATCTTTCAGAATCATGTTCAATATAGATATCAGGGATAAGCGATTCAATATCGGTTTCAATAATTGTCTCAACCGTTTTCCTTTTCCCTACTCCCTTCTCTGTTTCTACTAACTCTTTGAATTCCTCATCCTTCAACTCTGCGACCGCTTCTTCTACCACACGCTGGTACATCTCAAAACCCATTTCGAGAATAAATCCGGACTGCTCTCCGCCCAGAAGGTTGCCTGCACCGCGAATTTCAAGATCGCGCATGGCAAGATTGAATCCGGATCCCAGTTCCGTAAATTCCTGAATTGCCTGCAAACGGCGAAGCGTAGCACGCGGCAGAACAGAAAGCGGCGGAGTAAGCAGATAAGCATATGCCTGGACATTGGATCTACCCACACGCCCTCGCAGCTGATACAGCTCAGCCAGTCCGAACCGGTCAGCACGATTGATAATTATCGTATTCACACTGGGAATATCAATGCCCGATTCAATTATCTTGGTGCATATGAGGACATCATATTTTTTTTCTAGAAAGTTCATCATAGCTTTTTCCAATTCATGCCCCTTCATTTGTCCATGCGCAACATGAAAACGCACTTTCGGTAAATGTTCTTCGAGCATCGATTGGATCGTACCGATGTTTTGAACCCGGTCGTGAACAAAATACACCTGTCCGCCGCGATAAAGTTCTTTTATGATCGCCTCACGTATAAGCCGAGGATCGAACTGAGCTATTTCTGTCTGGATAGGAATACGGTTCCTCGGCGGTGTATTTATGAGCGATAGGTCACGCGCTCCCATTAGCGAGAACTGTAATGTTCTCGGAATTGGTGTCGCTGTCAAAGTTAACGTGTCTACACTCGCACGAATCTGGCGCAGTTTCTCTTTCGCCGTTACGCCAAACCTCTGCTCTTCATCAATAATTAGCAATCCGAGATCTTTGAATACAACATCTTTAGACAGAACACGGTGTGTACCTATTAAAATATCTACTTTCCCTTCTTTAAGCTCCTGTAAAACCTCGGTTTGTTCTTTCTTTGCACGGAAACGCGTGAGAGATTCTATGCGTACGGAATAGCGCCCGATTCTATCAATGAATGTGTTGAAATGCTGCTGTGCGAGTATCGTCGTCGGGACAAGCACCGCGGTCTGTTTGCCGTTCATTACCGCTTTAAATGCCGCACGTACTGCGACTTCAGTCTTACCAAATCCGACATCGCCGCATATTAAACGGTCCATCGGCGATGCTTGCTCCATATCTTTTTTGACATCCTTTGTTGAAGATACCTGATCGGTTGTATCCTCATATAAAAACGACGCTTCCATTTCTTTCTGCCAGTGTGTATCGGGAGCGAATGCAAATCCCTGCTCATGTTTACGCCGTGCATACAGCTTGATGAGATCGCGCGCAATATCTTTGATTTTCTTCCGCGCCCTGGATCGAAGTCTTTCCCAATCTGTACTACCCAGTTTGTTCAGTTTTGGTGTATGGCCTTCCTGCGAAGAATATTTTTGAACTCTGTTAATAAAATTAAGATGAACATAGAGTGTATCGTTCTCTTTATATGCGAGTTTCATAACTTCCGCTTCAATGCCGCGTATCTTAATCTTCTGCAAACCGGCAAACCGTCCGATGCCGTAGTCCTGATGCACAACAAAATCGCCGCGATTAAGCTGCTGAAGCTCTTTTTGCGTAAAGCCCTTGAACTTCTTTCGATTTTCCGTCCCGCGCCTTTTCAGTCTTCCGAATACTTCATGTTCCGTTAGTACTGCAATTCTTGCCGCAGGATGCACAAATCCGTTGTGAAGCGCTTCCGGCAGAATCTTATATAGAACAACCGATATCGAACTATCTCTATTCACATCAACCGATTGATTTGTCTCATCTTCCGTTGCTGATGCAACATCCGACTGGTCAATTCGGGATTCCTTAAATCCCGGCGAAGTTATTTCCTCTTCAATTAATTCGGTGATACGCTCACCTTCATCTTTTGTATCGCATGCGATATAGATATTAGAACCCTGATCTGAAAATCTTTGAATATGTTCGACAAGTCTTTTAATACTTCCGCCTATCGCCGGCTGGGGATGGCTATGAAAATCGATGTATTCCCGGCCTGCGGAATTTCGTATGATGGAATGTTCGAATCGTTTAAAGCTGCGCATTTGTTTTTCAAGTGTCTTCCAATCAATAAGATCCGGATAACCTTCCTGGAAAAGCTCGTCTATTTCTTTTTCGGCCATCATCGGTTCATCAAGAAGGAGAAGCGCATCGCCGGATAAGTAATCGAAGACTGAATTCCGGTTTCCATTTTCACCGCCTGAATCAGAAGATGGACTTGCAACTATGCTCGCAGCCTGCAGTTCGCGGATAGAACGCTGCGAAAGTACATCGAACTCGCGGATAGATTCAACTAAGTCACCCCAGAATTCAAACCTGATCGGATTATCTCCGACAAACGGAAATATATCCACAATGCCCCCTCGGACAGCATAGTCGCCATATTCTTCGACAAAGTCTTTTTTCTCGAAGCCAAGTGACGTAAGTTTCTGTGTAAACTGCTCAAATTGATATTCTTTATTGACTTCCAATTCAATTGTACGCTCAAGAAATTTTTCAGGATTCGGCAGTTTTGTCGTTAATCCTTCTGCTGAAGCAATAACAAGCACGCATTCAGAATGAGAGAGAGCACGGAGTGTCTCTACCTGTGAAATTGTCGCACTCATATCAAGAAGCTTGGCTTCATCATGAACGGGACCTGAGATTAAAAGATATACAGAATTCCCGTTCAGAAGAAGCGAACAGTCATCAAGGAGCTGTTCGGCGCGATTCTTATCAGGAACTACCATAAGCATTTGCGTCCTGCTCGATTTGAAGATATGCGACGCTACGAATGCCATCAAGGAACCGCTGATTCCCTGAAGTTGAATCGTTGTTTCAGGCCGGATAGACTTAATCGAATCAGTCAATTGACGAAACGGTTCGCTTTCAGTAATTCGTTTTCTTATCTCTTCAATCATACTTTTAATTTTAAAAACACTTTACCCCGACTATCACGGAATTTCCGGACAATCAGGGTTAAACAAACTAATAAAAAGTGGTTTGAGATACAATCAGCAGAATAGAAAAACAGTCCTGGAATTACCAAACCGGCTTTTTTAAATAAATCCCGTATAAATTTTTTTTCTTCATGCTCATTTCTTCTTTTAATACAACTTTATTTTCAATTTATATTTTCAAATCCTATTTCTCTCTCTTTTTACCTTTCTTTTGAAATTCTTCATTACATTTAGCGGATTCATCACAGCACTTTCTGGATTTTATTTCCCTGTCTTTTTTATCGTGTTTTGTTTTCTTTTCAATTTTTAATTCTTTCTTTACAGTTTTTTCGTCTTTTTGCTCGGTAGTATTTTCCTGTACAAATACTGATTGCGGAGCTACGATCCCAAAAATGAGTGCAAAAACAAACGATATTTTTTTCATAAAATGTCCCTCTTGTTAAAAATCGACATGTTAGTTAAATGAAGATAAGAGCAAAAGAAAAGTCGATTTTTCTCTTCAATCAGAGTGTACAAGATCATTCTTGCTTTTATAAAGAGGAAGAGGGATATTTGGGGTGCAAGTAAACATTGGGGGAACTTTTATGTTTCCGATTATTTCTATAGCAGCGATATGAAAGATGATAATGATGCTGAATAATTATGCTATGCAAATACTATGTAAAATGAATTCAAAAAATCATTCCTTCACGCACTTCAGAAATACCGCAATAAATACTATTGCAGCATTATTATTTCTCTGTGCTCCTCTGCCGATCCATGCACAAAACGAAGTGTTTGCTATAGACACGCTGTCGTTTCGCTATGTCTTTATGGAGTTTCGGAAAAGTTATGAAATGATGGACGAATGTAAACGCATGTTCTGGCAGGAATGTCAAAATCAGAATCTACAGGACGTTATTTCCGGTCAAATGCTTACGATGTTTATTAATGATCGTGAACCGCTCTGGCGTCTTGCCTTTCCTGTGAAAGGAGCCGATACAGTACAAGAACCATTACATCTTGACGAGATAACCAATTGGCAGGTTGTAGGAAAGGAATATTACGGAACCGATATTCGATCTGCAATTGCACTTTTGAATTATCGATTGCGGGAAATGGGCATGCATCAATCCAATTGCAATATGGTAAGATGGTATAAACCTTCCCCAAAAATTGATATACTTATTCCTGTCCAAAATCTCGATTCTTTTGATAATATACTCGGTAAAACATCTCGGTTTATTATCGTTTTTTCACTTGCTCTGTATCTTTTACTATCTGTCTTCTTTATAATACATAAGAATGGAAATCGGTTGCGGAACATTCTCTTCGCACTCTTCTTATTTTCGTGCGCAATGCTGTATTTTGATTGGATCATTGGATATTTTCCATATTCTGTTTTTACACATTTTCCACATATCTTTTATATCGGTGAAGCCTTTAAATTTATCGTCGCTCCATTATTATTCTTCTATGTATTGTCTGTACTTCAAAAGAATTTTCGGTTTAAGAAATGGTATTTCTTGCATGCCATCCCTTCTTTGACAGTCGTGTCTCTCCTAACAGTCAGGTTTTATATTCATTCTGCCGACAGCAAAAGAGCGATAGTACTTTCCGGAAATATGTTTTCTGATTTTGAAGAACTAATAGGCACAATAATATTGAATACACAAATTATCGGATATCTTATAACTGCAATTATTATCGTATATCTTTATAAAAAGGATATGAAGCATTATCAATCCGCTGTTCTCCCGCGCCAATTGTCATGGTTAAATATCGTCCTATATGGTTTCCTCATAATGAATTATCTTGGATTCTTAAAACACTATGTCTATCGGTTCCTTGGAGTTTACAGCCACGTGCTGTTTATGTCACAAATTATAAGCTATCTTATCTTTCCTCTTATTCTATTTTATTACGGATTGAAACATCCGGAACTCTTTTCACTGATCGATTTTAAAGTTTTGAAGCTTCAAAATCCGTCGCTATCAGAAAAAGTTTTTAATGAGTATAAAACAATCCTGACACGTTATATGAACGAAAAGAAACCTTATCTTATTCCTGATATCACCATTACAAAATTGTCTGAATTGGTGGAAATTCCTGTTCGATCACTTTCAGAAGTAATTAATAAGGGCTTTAATCAAAATTTCTTTGAATTTATTAATGCATATCGAATACGCGAAGCCCAGAAACTTATGGCAGGATCTCATAAAGAAAAGACTATACTGGAGGTCATTTATGAGATTGGATATAACAATAAATCAGTTTTTAATTCTGTCTTTAAAAAATATACAGGCAAAACACCGAAGGAATACAGAGCTGAACTGCTGAATTAATCTATTAAAAAACGAAAAGTTAGGATATTTAGAGCCATTATTTTAAAAAATGGTCAGACTTTTCACGCACCTCTTGTAGTCATACGATTTTCCTCTTCTTTTTCATTATTTAATTACCAGCGTTTCTAAAGATCCCGTTCTCACATTACAGTAATGGAGGTGTATTATGCGTAGTAGATTTGCTATTTGCATATTCTTTGCTTTTGTCTTGTGCCCAAATACATTCTTTGGACAGTCAGGAAGAACACAAATTAAATGGTTTATTCAAGCATCAAACGATGAGGGTACGCTTGACAGTGATTTTATACGATACGTCCAGGCGTATAATCTTTCTCAGGATAGTATTGAACTAGTTATGGATATCACTACTGCCACCTGTTCGTTTGATGCAGCAGATTCATTATTATCAAGAATTGCAGCGGGTAGCCCCCCAGACATAACAGCTTTACGATATAGTGTACTCTGGGATCATTTTCTTGATCTTACTCCATATATTCCACAATCGGTTCTGACTCAAATGGATACATCTTCTTTCCATAAATTCAGAAATAAAAACGGCCTGATATATCTTCCTCTGACCCAGAGTCCGGATCTATTTTATTATAATAAAGATATGTTCGATCATGCAGGAATTCCCTATCCTCCGCACAGTTATGATTCACTGTACGCGGACGGAGAATCCTGGGATGTAAACAAACTTGCACAAATAGGAGCATTATTGACCCTAGATGTTAATGGACATAATACTCTTCATCCTGAATTCGATAAAAATCATATTTTGCAATACGGTTTTCATTGGGCGTGGAATAATGGAATAAGTTTCCTTTGCATGTTCGGCCCACCGCAGCTTATAAACCAAGACGGCAGTGTAAGTATACCGCAATACATGCGCGATGGATATTTGTGGAGCCATTCGGGTATCTGGCAGAATTACTTTATACCTTATAGGGAAATGTTTTCCGACACCATGCAGGGTAATCCCTTAGGTTCAGGCAGAACAGCTATGGTAACGGTCGGTTCATGGTATTGCGGAACATTGAGCGACAGTACCAATTACTGGGATATCGCCGCTCTTCCATCGTACAACGGAACTCATAATGTAGGATGGGGAGAAAGTGGATTTGGAATTTTAAAGACTACGAAAAGTCCCTCAAAAGCAATGGCAGTTATTATGACAATCGCACACACAATTGAATTCTATGCAACGGGAAGCCCATCACTTCCGACTATTAAGAATCTGAGAAATGAAGCAATAGCAATGTGGGATTCAATATCTATTGATATGGATAAACAAGTTATACTGGACGGGATGGATCATAGAGTCGCTGTTACAGCAGGAGAGGCAATCAGGTATGATATGAATGCCTGGCGGATTTTAAATGGTTTTCGGGATTACATCTGGAGCAATTCTGATGCACAAATCGACGGCGGTATCAACGATTGGCTTATTCCACAACTGGAGAGTATAATTCAACCTACTAAAGTTAAAAACACCAGAGACATCAGCATCCCTTTTAAAATATCCTTATTTCAGAATTTTCCGAATCCATTCAATCCATCGACAACTTTAAAATATCAGATTTCAGGGAATAGTCATGTAAGTTTGAAGATATACAATATACTCGGACGTGAAATAGCAGAACTGGTAAATGAAACGAAGAAATCCGGTAACTATTCAGTTACATTCGATACCGGAAGACTAGCAAGCGGAATATATTTTGCACGTCTCACCGCGCAATCGGAGAAAGGAAAGGACTTTACAAATACAATAAAGATTACATTTATGAAATAAGTTCTGTTGTAAATTTATAAATCACTTAAGCCCGGTTCTTTTAATGAATCGGGCTTTTATTTTCAATTTGTCTCTGTTATTGATTCAGGTAACAAGAGTCAAGTACAAAAACATTCGCCTCTTTTAGCTATACGGTTAGAAAACAAATGTCATCTTTGCACCCTCTGCTGCCATCAAAAACGGCGGTACTTTCTCGATCACGATACGGCTATCGCGCAAATCCTTCGGGTCTATGCCCTTGTTTACAATTGCTAGTTCACAGAACACAACCTTACCTTTCTGGTCCAGGATCGTGTTGAAAAGCTCTACGGGATTTGGCATGCCCTTCGTCGTACCGATTTTCTCTAATTCGCCTTTAACGAGTGCCTGTGCACCAGCCGGACAAAAGAACATGTGCACCTCATAATCGAGTGCAATACCGGATGAGGCAAAAATCAATGCGGGCATGATATTACTTGGCGCTACACCGTTGCATACAACGATCATTTTTTCAGCCATAAAATAATTCCTTGAATTATATGATTTTATTTTTCTTATGTTAAAAAACTTATAAGACGAATTTCTTTTTCTTGATTTCCAAAGCCGGCGGTTTCATTTAGATAGAGGCTTAAGAGCGTACACGTACAGAGCTACCGTCCGATAGACCACATGTGCAAATTTGGAAAAAGGCAGCAAGACAAGCAATTCTACTACCACAATAAGATGTATCAACAACATCCAGTAACTCCAAGCGTGCGGCTGTGGTAAATATAGGGCAATCTCCAGTGCAAAACCGGTCAACCCTCCCAGCCAGAGAAGGATTAAGAAGATCCAATCCGACGGTGTTGAATTCTTCGATGTTTCGTCAGCTTTTTTCAATCTGCGGATAATGGCAGCCGAAACACCATACATCATCACAACTCCTGCCAGTGTACCCAACAATCTGACCGGATACCATATCGGCACCCATGTTCCAATGGGTTTGATTTCAAGCAAATACAAAAAGTAATCTAATACAGTAGCCAAAAACAATCCCAGAAAACCCCACATTATTGCAGCGTGAATAAACCACCTTTTTTTATACCAATGTTGCTCTTTTGAATATGCTTCACAGTCCTTCCGATAGCGGCTTTGCCCCAATCCTTCAACGACAATCGTATCCCACATCGCTCCAAACCAATTGAGCCTTGCACCCTTGGGTAACTTTTTTTCTTTTCTAATATGGATAATCATATTTACCATTCCCGCAAGAGCCACGAGTACGATGATGATTCCCGCAATCACGCCGGAATCGTGAATCACTTCCGCAGGGATAAACTCGAACAAGCGAAATGTATCACTCGGCATCGGGCCATGAAAGGAATAAAAGAATGTTCCCAACACAGCAGCCAGTACAACGAGGAACAGAACAGTGAAAGTTGAAGATGTGTAAAGTAGTTTGGCTAATCCAAGAGGATCATATTTAGCAATCGCGTAACGTCGAGCCGCTGCCATAAATTCGCCGGGATCAGCTTGACGCGGACAGGTGATAGTGCATTCGCCGCAGTAGTAACACATCCAGAGTTCTTTGCTGCTGAGTAATTTTTCTTCCATGCCGATTTGTGAATAGCGAATCATTCGGCGCGGAAAATTATCTTCTTCAGTCGAAAGCGGGCACACTGCAGTGCAATTGCCGCAATTGAAGCAGGACTCAATGTTCACCATTCCATACTTTTTCAGTTCAGAAACAAAGCGAGGATCAGCGCGCTGACTCATGATTTCGCCTCCTTCGCCAGACGATACAGGTAGTACTCTCTGTTCTCGTCCATCCCCGCTTCTTCAACAACACCATATTTTTTCATCGCTGCAATATGCCACAAAATTACATGTGCAGCTATTTTCGTTGTTGCAGCTAATTGAGGGACCGACTGCGGCTCATGCTGCAAAACACTCTGTAATGTCTTGCGAACGGTCTGTTGTTCCTTTAGTAACTCTTTAGCATGTTTCACCTGAGCGCCGTGCTGCTGACGTAGTTCGCCCAAAATATGCGTTTGCTTTCTAGTCTCTTCTTTATTTTTTAACTTCATGAAGTACTTTCCGGAATAGGTATCTCCGATGTTATCGCTTCCACCATTGCATTAAAATCATTAAGACTCCAACCCTGCACATCGATCGCGTGGTTTGGACAGGCACTAACACACACGCCGCATCCATTGCAGTTAGCTGCGGTGATCACGGCTCGCTGGAGCGTTTTCCCGTTATCTATAAAAGTCTCCAAATGGACTGCGTCTTCTTGCGGGCATACGCGTACACATTCTCCCGTACCCTTACAGCGTTTGGGGTCAACTCTCGCAATGTAAGGTTCAAGATCGACTTTTCCTCGGTTGAGCAGGACAACAACTTTTGTAGCTGCAGCTTCAGCCGCAGCACAACTTTCCTGAATATTCATCGGACTTTGTGCCGTACCGGCCAACACTACGCCTGCCACAGCTGTCTCAACGGGCCGCAACTTGGGATGTACTTCCAGTAAGAAACGGTCATTTCCCGGTGCTACTTTAAGCATTTCAACCAAATCTTTCACCGGACTCAGCATCATTCCTACAGACAATACGATCAGATCTACCGGTAATTCGATCTCTTCTCCCCATGTTAAATGATCTTTCACTCTCACAATCAGTGAATACTCTGCGCCTTCCTCAGCTTGCACCACTTCTGGAATTTCTTCACCGATATAACGCAGGAAGGTTACAAGATTCTTCGATGCTTTAGTATAATAATCTTCATGTCCACGACCATATGTCCGAATGTCTTGATAGACATCATAAATGTTTATGTCCGGGAATCGTTCACGAATTCTGTTAGCCGTACTTAATGTAGCTGTGCAGCACACTCTCGAACAATAGTCGTTCACCTTCCCGTCCGGCTGGGGTGCGTGCACACCCTCAATTTGGCGGCTGCCCACACAATGGATCATTGCCATACTGCGGACAGTGTGTCCGTTCCATTTCAGGGCATTCTCTGTCGATCTTCCACTCGATAATAGACGTTCCAATTGAGGAAGAGTAATCACTCCTGACAATTTACCGTAACCCATTTCACCCTGAAAGGGTTCGTACAAACGGAAACCGGTCGCTATAACGACCGCTCCTACCTTTAATTCAATCTCAATCGCAGGTTCATCGAGATGTATGCTGTTTTTCTTATCAACCTTCAGACATTCCCCACACTTGGTGCAATGTTCTCTGTCAATGACCGGGCTTGCAGGGTAACAACCCGCATAAGATCGATAGATCGCCTTACGCTTGATCATCCCAAAATTGAATTCGTCCGGCACTTCGACCGGGCAGACAGCGATGGCTTTATCTATTAACTCGAAATTACCAGCGACACCGCGCGGCTGCTGGCGAACGCAAATCGTAAAGTTACCGACATAGCCCTTAGCGGAAATCATCTCAGCCCCGGTAAGGATACGGAGATTGGGCTGTACTCTTGCATCCTCGATCAGCCCGTTCAGTAATGTTCGTGCGTCTTCCTCGGTCGGAAAGACCTGTTCCCACTGTGCGAGATGACCACCCAGGAAATGACTTTTTTCAATCAACGTAACTTGTAAGCCGCTACGTGCAAGTGACAACGCGGAACGCAAGCCTGCCACACCGCCACCAATAACGAGTACATGTTTGTGTGCTTCCAAATGTATATCTTCCAGCGGCTTCATCAGGCGAGCTTTGGTGATACCGGCGGACATCATACGAATGGCTTTAGTTGTAGCACCGATTGGGTACGTATGATGCACCCAGCTATTTTGCTCTCGCAAGCCGATGTGGCAGTACAGATACGGATTCAATCCTGCACGCTGTACGGTTTTACGGAATGTCTGTTCATGCAGAAAAATGGAACACGCTCCCACTACAACCCGGTTGATACCGTTTTCTTTAATGTCATCAATGATCAGCTTTTGACCCGGATCAGAACACATAAATTGATAGCGCCGCGAGACAACCACGTTGGGAAGTTTCCTGAGCGCGTTTGCAACTTGATCACAGCGTACAGTATCGCTGATGTTGCCTCCACAATCGCAGATGTAAACTCCAATACGAGGTTCTTCCGAAATAGAACCGGCTTGACTTGCTCCGGTCGGTTCGAGTTTTTTCGATTCCTCAGCCATCGTCTAAATTCCTCTCATCTTAGATTAGAGCCATCTCATTACGATTCTGCGATCGAATAAAAGCCGCAACTTCTGCGGCTGCGGCACTAGCTGTCATAATGCTGTCTACAATGTCCATCGGACCAATAGCAGTACCTGTAGCAAAGATTCCATACTGCGCCGTTATCGTTGGTGCAATATTGTAATTAGGAATTTGAACGAAACCATCCTCGGCTGTCGATACTCCGATTAACGATTCAGGATTCCAACCCGGCAGCATACCTACCGAGAGAACCACTATATCATGTTTTCGTTCAACAACCCTGGAGCTGTCATCAATTAATTCGACCCGTACAGAAGGATTATGATTTTCATCTTCAGTAATACGCGCTACCTTGCCTTTAATAAACTCGATCCCCATCGCTTTTGCACTCTGGTAGAACTGCTCGTAACCCTTGCCAAAAGCGCGAATATCCATGTAGTAAATGGAAATATCTGCCATGGGCAGTGTCCCGGAGAGCAGCATTGCTTGTTTAATCGCGTACATGCAGCAGACGCGTGAGCAGTACGGTACACCCAACGTTTGATCGCGTGAACCGGCACACTGGACGTAGGCGATGGATGCAGGTTGCTTGCCATCCGAAGGGCGTAATACTCGTCCGTATGGGCCGGTCGGCGCAAGCAGGCGTTCCATCATCAATCCATCGATCACGTTTAAAAGTTTTCCCGCACCATACTCCTTCTTGGCATTATACGGCGTTACCTTGTAACCGGTCGCCAGGATAATTGTCCGGGTTTCAATTTCCAGTTGTTGAGACTGTTGGTTAAAATCAATCGCGTTCGAGGGGCAGGTTTGCACGCATTTACCGCAAAAAAGGCAGTAATCAATATCAATCAAGGCTTTTTGAGGCACAGCCGTCGTAAAAGGAACATATATTACTCGGTGAGCGGTACGGCTAAATTCATTCTCATTGTCCGGTACATCAAGCGGGCAGACCTGTTCGCACGAGCGGCAGCCGGTACAATCTTTTTCCTTAACATACAAGGGTTTTTTCAGGACTTGGACAGTGAAGCCATTTTTCTTGCGTGATACTACTTCTACTTCGCTGTAGGTTAACAACTCAATGTTTTCGTGATGAGCAACGGCCGACATTTTCGGTGTGGTGATACAACTGCAGCAGTCCAATGTGGGAAAGACCTTGCTGAGTCCAATCATTTTTCCACCGATGCTCGGATTCTTCTCTACAAGAGCTACACGGTAGCCCTGATCCGCTAGATCAAGAGCGGACTGCATTCCAGCAATCCCACCACCGATAACCAGTGTATCTACATGAAGGTTCTTCATAGCTATGCGATGCTCCCTATTCCTGCCTTATGATCTGTGCATTTGCAGATTGTAACGGGGATTGATTGTACGACACTGATCCAATTTCAGCGAGCAGCGTGTTCATCTTTTCGATCTCACCGAGAAATGGGCGCACACATACAGTGCAGATTGCTGCAAGGCGAAGCCGTCGCGTATCAAGACCTTGTTCCTTCATCAAGCCGTAAGTCTTGTTGATGATTTCTGCGGTCCGCTCCGGTGCACCCTTGTATGGACAGTCAGCGCCACTGTACATTATGATAATGCCATCAATGCCTTTCTTGAACGCATTGATATAGAATTGCGGTGGAAAGATCGCGGCTGTTCTTACTGGCAAAATGTAAGCGTTGGATGAGTACTCTAAATGAGACTGTCCGGCCGAATCTGCTCCCATATAACCGCCTGACAAGGTTGCAAGAATCAGTATTTTATGTTCGTGAATTTTTTCTTTCGCTATCATAATAATTCTTTTTCCTCACGCTTTGCCGTAACAACCGGTATATAAAGAAACAAGAAATACGTCTCTACTTTTTGCGTCGAATAAAAATCCGGTCATATCCATCGGCAACAACGACACCAAGAAACTCGTGTCCCACTTTTGCGCACCAGGCCGGCATGTCTTTTTTTGTGCTTTGGTCGCCCGACCAAATTTCCAGTACTTCGTCAACTTTAACCAATCCGATGCTTTTTTTAGCTTCCAGCAATGGACCTGGACAAGCCATCGCTCGAGCATCGGCCGTCTTGGCCGGTTGAATAGTAGCTAAATCAACAGTAGACATAAAATTTCTCCTTCGTGTTACGATTTTTCACTCTGATTCAGAATATAAAAATTTAATTAGTTATATCATCTATAGTTGTTGAGCCGCAATAAATTCACTCAAGGTAGTGGATTGATTATCTTTCTTTGCTCCATTGATTTATAAACGTTTGAGATAATGACTCTCAATCAAGGCATTTCTCATAATTAGATTTAGTATTAGTTTGTATTATGCTATAAAATGGCTATAAAATCAACAGTGACAAAACACAGGTACCGGAACAGCTAACCAAACCGATTTAACCAGAATAACTTTGTCTTTTTGTGCTTCTATCTTATGAATTTTGCTCGGTACACGCAATTTTTAATATCGCGTTCAGCTTTTTGCGGGTTGATGGCAAATCCGGAAATGTCAACAAGGACATAATTTCCAACAGCGAGATAGAAATCAGTCATTGTTGTACCAACCGTTTCTATTGGAAGACTCTAGCTTTCCAGCAGCGAGTGAATAGTGATAGTATGTTTTCTATTGCTTAACGATACAAAACGCTCATGGTTTCTCTGCATTTACTGTTATACTAAATATCCCGACATAGCTTTTGTTATATCCGCTCAATTGATCTATGGTAAGAAATTTGGCCAGAATATAATTGGGAATATCAATTTTGCGTTCTTCTTTAACAGTTATTTTAATGAAACCGATATCCCTGATAATTTGTAAATATTCTTCCTTCTGAACTGCACCGGAAATACATCCGGCATAGAGTGCCGCTTCCTTTCGAAGCTCATCGATCAGTTCACCTTTCAAAACAATATCTGAGACACTGAAATGTCCGCCGCTTTTCATAATACGGAACGTTTCTGAAAAGGCTTTTTTCTTATTCGGAACAAGATTCATAACACAGTTGCTGACTACCACATCGGCAGTGTTATTTTCAATCGGCATGTTGTCAATATCGCCCAAGCGGAATTCTACATTCTCAAATCCATATTTTGAAGCATTTGTTTTTGCTTTTGCAGTCATCGCCTCCGTCATATCGATACCGATGACGCGCCCGGTATCACCTGTAATTGATCGTGCAATAAAACAGTCATTGCCAGCACCGGAACCTAGATCCACAACCGTATTACCCCGTTTGATACGTGCATATTTTGTCGGTAAGCCGCATCCTAATGCGAGATCGGCATCGGGGACATATCCTGATAGTTTTGTGTAATCTTCTGCCATAATAGAAAATTCCACGTTCGAACATCCGCGCCTACTCCCGCAGCAAGATGTCTGATTATATTTTTGGGTTTGCTGTGCAATGGCCCCATATTTCTCCTTTACCATTTTTTTGATTTTTTGTTCTGAGTTCATATAATATCTCTTAAAGATGAGTATTGTAATATTATGATATATTAGTGCAAAAAAAATATTTAGCAATATGATTTTGCATCTGTCAGAAACCGATTAAGAATTTGTTTTGCTTTCTGCCAGATTTTTTTATTGATGCAATAGCACACTTTCGGGCCTTCTATCTCGCCTTTAATAAGGCCGATACGTTTTAACTCCGCAAGATGCTGGGATACGGTTGCCTGTGAAAGCGGAATCTCATCTACAATATCACCGCACATACACGAATTTCTTTTAGATAAAAATTCCAGTATTGCAATCCGGGCAGGATGAGCCAGCGCTTTTGCCAGATCGGCAAGCCGATTTTGATTATCGCTGAAAGCTTCTTTTTTCGATGTTCCCATATTAGTTATATCGTAATAATACGATAAATGTTTTGCGAAAGCAAGAGATAATTAAAAATGTGTTGGTTTAAGATGGAAAATGGCTTGATTTATATAAAAAACTCCGGCACTCCGAGGAAAAAACCCGGAACTGGAAAGCCGGAGCTGTGCAAGTGAGTAATCCTTCCCGCCCACCGTGCAAAGGAGAAGAGAAGGTACATCACTTATATTAATATGTAACTGACGTCCGATTAGTCCATTATCTTGCGTAAAAACGCCGGGCGTTCCGTATCCGATTTATCGATCTTTTCCCGCTGCGTTCCTGTTTCACGCAAAGGCGCATTTGGAATTTCAACACCTCGGCGTACGAATGTCGGCAGCTCAAAACGCTGCAATTCCGTCGGGCCAACCGGCACATGATCGATTAATTTTGCCGCCGGTTTTGCAGGCCGCTGTACTGCCGCCGCCCGTTTGTTGAAACCTGTTGCAATGACGGTTACCATAATTTCATCCGTCATTTTTTCATCTATGACGGTGCCGAGGATAACATTTGATTCCTCGCCTGCCGCTTCGTGAATAACCTTTGTTGCTTCATCCACTTCCATAAGGCTGAGTTCTTTGCCACCGGTGATATTAATAAGAATTCCCTGGGCTCCGGCTATTGAAACACCTTCAAGCAGCGGACTGGATATTGCCATCTGTGATGCTTCAGTTGCACGGTTATCGCCGGTTGCAATTCCTGTGCCCATGAGCGCATCACCCATTTCCTTCATAATAGTGCGTACATCGGCAAAGTCGACATTGATGTAGCCCGGAACGGTAATCACTTCCGATATGCCGCGTGTAGCATTATACAGGACCTGATTGGCTATTTCGAATGCTTCGATTATCGGTGTGCGCCGGTCAATGAGATCAAGAAGCTTTTGGTTTGGAATGACGATAAGTGTATCGACATTTTTTTTCAGCTCTTCAATTCCATCCTCGGCTTGTCCGTTCCTTTTTTTGCCTTCACTGTTAAAGGGCTTCGTAACAATACCGACTACGAGTGCACCGATACTTTTTGCAATGTTTGCTACCAATGGTGCGCCTCCAGTACCTGTACCGCCGCCCAATCCTGCTGTTATAAATACCATATCACAGCCGGTTAAAGCCTGCGCGATTTCTTCTCTATCTTCTTCCACAGCACGGAAGCCGATGCTTGGATCGGCCCCGCAGCCGAGACCGCGCGTCAGATTCTTACCGATCTGTATTTTATGGGTAGCCTGGTTACGTTCCAGTGCTTGCGCATCTGTATTGATGATAACGAAATCAACGCCGGCAAGACCTTTATCGATCATACTATTAACGGCATTTCCTCCGCCTCCGCCAACACCAACAACGCGAATTTTTGCTCCTCGACTAACTTGGGTGTCAAGTTCAATAGGCACGGTGGTTTCTCCTTTTATTTGTTATGAATTTATTGTTTATAATGTTCTTATTCTTATTTATAATTCATCAAACCATGACTTCATTTTCTGGAAAATCGTTCTGCCTTTTCCATCCTGGATGACTGCTTTAATTCCGGAACGATCACGATGTTTTAATTCATGCATTACAAGTCCGACTCCAGTAGCGTAAATTGGATTTTCAATTTCCCGAACGAGTCCGGAGCTGAATCCGCCCGGAATTCCGATCTTTACCGGCATTCCGAGTACATCTTTTGCCAGATCGGCAGTTCCTTTAATCAGTGAACCGCCGCCAGTAAGTACAACTCCTGCAGAAAGATGTTTAGAATAACCGGAACGTTTGATTTCCATTGCAGCAAATTCCAGAATTTCTTCCATTCTCGGCTGAATTACTTTGCACAATAAATGCTTGTCAATGTCAAGTGGAGCGCGGCCGCCGATGCCGGGAATTTGAATCAGCTGATTATCCACAATTGCAGGTTCATAAGTGAATCCGTATTCCACTTTAATTCTCTCGGCCTGATCGGTAAGAATGCCGAATCCCTTGCGGATATCATCCGTCACTTTTTTGCCTGCAATACCTATGACAGCCGTATGGCGGATAGTACGCTCTTCAAATACGGCAAGATCCGTTGTACCGCCGCCTATATCGAGAAGCGCTACGCCTACTTCTTTTTCTTCATCATCTAAAACTGCATAACTAGAGGCCAGCGGTTCAAGTACCATATCATTTACATGTAAACCTGCGCGCTGAACGCATTTGTAAATGTTTTGCGCCGCTGTTACGAGTCCTGTAATGATATGAACGATCGCTTCCATTCGTACACCGGACATTCCGGTCGGGTCATAAATACTATCCTGTCCATCGACAATGAATTGCTGGGGAATCACATGGATAATTTTCCGGTCAAGCGGAAGTGCGACACGTTTTGTATCTTCGATCAGCCTATCGATATCATCCTGTGTAATTTCATTTTCCTGCCGGCTGATGCTGATAACACCGCGGCTTTGAAAACTTTGAATATGATCGCCGGCAATACCGACCGTGACGGAACTGATTTCTACTCCCGATTGCTGTTCGGCATCCTGAACAGCCGATTGAATGGAGCGAACTGTCTTCTCTATGTTCGTCACTACACCGCGCGTTAATCCTTCAGATGTGCTTTTGCCGATGCCGAGTATTTTCAGTTTTCCGGGATAACTATCGTCCGGCGATGCAACAATCGCACAAACTTTTGTTGTACCAATATCCAATCCAACTGCTATGTCCTGCTCCATATTATATCCTTCGTATCAAAATTATAAAATCATGAAATACTTTATCGTTACATGGTTTTAGCCGTCGATGGTTCTTGTCTCCAGACAGCAACTATCTGATCCCTGTACCGCAAGTCTACATACTGCAGGTTTTTCACTCCGCGCGTATGCACAATATTATTCCAAAATGCTTCCAATCGTGTAATTTTTCCGGTCAGTTCACCGCGGCCAAAAATAATCGGTATACCGCCCTCTGCCGAGTACAGCAATATATCTCCGCCGTTTCGTAATTGTATTTCTGAAATATTATGATACAATGGACGATTCACCGTTCTTAATACTGCAAGTAATTGCATTGCTTCAATTTCATCCGGTTGACTGACTTTTGTACCAAAAATAAGGGATTTACGCGCCGATATTCCGCTGATCATCGGCAAATCAAAAATCTTATATGCAACTGCTTTGGGGAGTATCACACCGTCTTCATCCAGGTACAGCGGTTCGGAAAGATTCACCATTGCAGCAGGAATGCGCTCAATAATCTGGATATTTATTGAGTTGGGCAAATTCCGATCCACTACAGCATTTTTGATATAATAATGACTTATTACATTTTGCTGAATCGCCGTTAAATCAGCTTTATACAAAAGGGAGCCTATTTGTATTTGAGAGAGTTGAATAATTTCATTCGTGCTGACTATCCGATTACCGCTAATTTTAATTTGATCGATTTTTAACTTTGACTTCCATGCATTTGCACCGAAGGCAAGACAAACCACCAGAGCTATCAACATCAATGCATGAAATGTTCTTGGTTTAGGCTCGTTCATGCCGCTTCCTTCGCCGAGTTGGTAAATCCGACTAATTTTACTTCTAAATCCAACATCACTCCTGAATTTTGATAGACAGTACGTTTTATCAGGTCAATTAGCTTTATTACATCTTCTGCTTTTGCATCACCGAGATTTACTATAAAATTTGCATGTTTCTCTGATATCTGTGCATTACCTACTCGTTTGCCTTTTAATCCGGCCTGTTCAATTAATTTTGCCGCATATGTATTCGGTGGATTTTTAAACATACTGCCGAGGTTTGGAAACTCCAGCGGCTGCGTTTTATTGCGGCTGAGGATTAATTCACGTCGCTTTGCACTCAACGGCTCTTTTTGTCCCTGTTGAAGCTTGAATACCGCATTCAGTACAACATCCTGGCCAAATTCCGAATGACGGTATGCAAACTTTGCTTCTTCTTTTTTTACTTTTTGTATTTGTCCATTACGGATGACTTCAACTTCAACAAGATGATCAGCAATTTCACTGCCGTGGGCACCGGCATTCATTACTACCGCACCGCCGATAGTTCCTGGAATTCCTGCCAGCATTTCAACACCGGCTAGTTCGTTCTGGATACAGAAATCGACAAATTTTGTCAGCCGGACCCCGGCTTCAGCAATAACAAGATTGCCTTGGATGTAATTTTTTGAAAGCGCTTGTTCAATATTTATCACTGCGCCGCGGATTCCATCGTCACTGATAAGCATATTGCTTCCGCGGCCTATAACTATCCATGAATAACGATGTGAATGGAAATAATCTATTATTGCCATCAGATCGTCTTTATCCAACGGTTCAATATAGAAATCAGCCGGACCGCCGACTTTCATCCATGAATATTTTGCCATTGGTTCATCTACAGCAATGTTGCCGCGGAGTATTTTCTGTATATCAATTAAAGAGATCATCTTTTCGAATAAAGAATTTTAAATCTGCCTGATTTTTGTCCTGTTTTACTTTTTCTCCGCTAATATTTTTAGAAATTCTTCGCCGTATTTCCAGATATCACCTGCACCCATGGTTACTACTATGTCTCCTGCCTTTACAATTGACATCAGAAATGCGGGGACATTCTTTTTTTCAGGAACATAGTATACATCCTTATGGCCGAACTGTTTTGCCACATTTACTATTAACTCGCCGTTCACTCCCTGAATCGGTTCCTCTCGAGCAGGGTATACATCAGTAACAACCAGCACATCCGATAATAGGAATGACTTGCCAAAGTCCTCATAAAAATCACGAGTACGGCTGTACAAATGCGGCTGGAACACACAGATAACCCTTCGTCGCCAGCCCGACTTCACTCCGGAAAGCGTTGCTTTGCATTCTGTCGGATGATGAGCATAATCATCATACAACGCTATATCGTTCACTTCACCTTTCTTTTCCCATCGCCGATAGACGCCTGAAAATTTTTCGATACCAGCTTTGATTTTCTTAAATGGAACATTAAGTTCCAACCCGACCGAGATTGCACCAAGCGAATTCTGCACGTTATGCACACCAGGCACCTGAAGTGTAATCGTTCCGAGTTCTTGATTACTTCGTACAAGCGTGAATGTACTTGAGCTATCCTTATGCCGGATTTCTACCGCTTGAATGTCTGCCTGCGGATTAAGTCCGTATGTAATAATCTTCTTTTTACTCAGTTGCGGCATAATATCCAATAATGCCGGTTCATCTAGACAGAGAACAATGAATCCGTAGAATGGTACTTTTGATGCAAACTGAATAAAAGCGTTTTTTATGTCTTCTAAGTCACGATAACAATCAAGATGGTCGGTTTCGAGTGTAGTCAGTACGGCGATGGTCGGTGTGATAGACAAGAATGAACGGTCAAATTCATCCGCCTCAACAACGATGAATTCACCGCGACCGAGGCGGGCATTAGTACCGCCTAATCCGCTTAATTTACCACCGACAATGACTGTCGGGTCAAGGCCGCCTTCCATAAGTACAAGACTTATCATCGAAGTCGTCGTTGTTTTTCCATGGGTGCCGGCAATACCGATACCATATTTCAAGCGCATGACTTCAGCAAGCATTTCGGCGCGGCGTACAATGGGAATGTTTCGCTTCTGTGCTTCAAGAATTTCAGTGTTATCAAGCTGCACTGCAGAAGAATACACGACTGTATCCACGTCCTGCGAAATATTTTCGGCTTTATGACCTTCAAATATTACCGCACCAAGGTTCTGCAGACGTTCTGTAACTTCAGATATTGAACGATCGGAGCCGCTGACTTTAAATCCCTGGTCGAGTAAAATTTCCGCTATACCGCTCATCCCAATACCGCCGATCCCAATGAAATGCAATTTCTTAATTGAACGAAACATTTATATTCCTATTATTAAAAACTCAATTTTATCTGTATCGTTTGATATTAAACCGACGCGGTTTTTTATTAGGCACTATTTTCGCAATTTTTTCCATTTCGGCTACAAGTTCACGATTGTGCTCATATCGTCCGACCCGGATTCGAATTGGAATTGATCTGTTTTTCATCTTAATGGAGATCTGTTGAAATCGTCCGGCTGTTTGTACAAACCGTTCCTTGCCGATATGCATCCACTCGAAATCTTTGATTTTAAAAATTCTTTCCCTGTGCCGCGAATGGAATATCATCTGCTCCGGAGTTAAGATTAGTTTTCGATCATGCCAGATATTAAGAACCAATGCAACTAAAGAAATACCGAAAAAAAACGTGATGATATACACAATGGGATCTTTAAAAACAAAACTGAACTGACTTTCTACAAAGCTGCCGAATATGCCGGCATACAATACCAGCGTGAAAAGATAGATCAGTGTCTGCTGATAATAAAAATCGAGCTTATATTTAAATGTTTTCCCGTTCACGATTACCTCGTTAAATCAAGGATCCTTTGTGCAATCTCGCTGCCTGCATTCGGTTTTCCAAGTTTCCTGCACGCTTCACACATCTCCGTCATTTTCTTGCTGTTGCTCAATAAATGGATTAATTCGGTTTTTAATGCTGTTTTTACATTCTTATCCGTAATCATAATTGCCGCACCTGCATCAACTAATGAACGCGCGTTGAATGTCTGATGGTCCGCAGCTGCGTACGGATAGGGTACAAGAATAGCCGCTTTGCCCAGACGTGTTAATTCTGCTAATGTTGTCGCCCCGGCACGGCAGACAACAACATCAGCTGCAGCTAACGCATACTCCATTTTATCTATGAATGCCCTAATCCATATATTATTTTTTGTTTTCAAGTCATTTACTGATATTGTATCAGATTTACCTGTTTGCCATATTAACTGTATTCCAGCATTCGTCAATTCATTTATCATTTCTTTCACGGCCTGATTGATGGATGTTGCACCGAGACTTCCGCCAAAAATAAGCACTGTTTTTTTCGATGGATCGAGATTAAAAAATCTAATTCCCCGTTCCTTAGATATTGTTCCAAGCGTATCTCTTGTTGGTGTACCAATAAGTTCAACATTATCTTTTCTTTTTAACCATTGTTCTGTTTTATCAAACGACGTAAATATCTTTGTTGCCCTCGTTGAAAGCAGCCGTGTTGTTGCTCCGGGATAACTGTTCGATTCATGAACAACAATCGGAATTCCCAGCACTGATGCGATATATAAAACCGGACCGCACACATAACCGCCGGTTCCGACCACAATATCCGGCTTGAATCTTCTTATGAGAATAAACGACTGAACAAGCGAAACAACTACTTTAATTGGAAACAACAGATTATCCAAGCGCAAGCTGCGATAGAATCCGCTGATCCATATCTTTGCAAGCGTGTATCCCCGTTGAGGAACGACACGCGCTTCAATTTTTCCTTTAGTACCGACAAACAAGTACTCCGTATTTGGATTCAATTTTCTTATTTCATCTGCGATAGCGATTGCCGGAAACACATGGCCTCCGGTTCCGCCCGCCGCAATGAGAATTCTCAATTTCTCTTTCGGCATTCTTTAATATGTTTTTCCAAGACCCGTCTCCGACGCAAGAGTCGCAACATCATTTTCTGTGATTTTTGTTATCCGCGGATGTAAATCCGTATGCGTGGAAATATTCAGCAGTACGCCGACGGAAAACGCCGACAACATCAGAGACGAACCTCCATAACTGATAAATGGCATCGGTAACCCTGTTGTTGGAAAAATTCCCAGTGCCACACTCGCATTTACCAATGCATACAATGTAATGGTGCTTGTTATAGCAATCGCAAGAAATCGCGCAAAATCATCTTTTGCATATCTGGCAATCCGAAAACCACGCAACATTATGAATAGAAATGCACCGAGCACAACAAGCGTACCGAGTAATCCGTATTCTTCCCCTACAATGGAATAGATAAAGTCATTGTAGGATTCCGGCAAGAATAAATCACGCTGACGGCTTTCGCCGGGACCGACGCCAAGCAATCCGCCGTTACCGAAGCCGATTATACCTTGCCAGAGTTGATAATTATATTTGCCGTTCGAATCTCCTTGTACGAAATTCAAGATACGCTGCAGCTGGTACGGGCGTTTTAGTACATATGCCATAAACAGCATATAGAGAGTAAATAGACTGGCGGCGGTAAAAACCAATCCGAGAAGATGTAAAATTCGGACACGCCCGATAAACATAATCACAACCGTCAAAATAAACAGCATCACACCGGTACTGAGATTAGGTTGTGCAAGCACTAATCCGGTAATAACGGCAATCCAGAAAATTATAGGGAGAAATCCATTTTTAAAATCTTTGATATTCTCCCCTTTTGTTGCCAGCAAAAGACTGATATGGAACAATAAAGCAAATTTTGCGAATTCCGATGGCTGGAATCCCAATCCTCCGAACCTAAGCCAGCGGACTGCACCTTTCGTTTCACCTCCGAGCATGAAGGTGACAGTTAAGAACAACACAGCGATGATAAGTGCAAACTTTGTATACTTTTTATAAAAGCCGTACGGAATACTCAGGCCTATAAACAGTGCACTAATGCTGAGCAAAACTTTGATTGCATGCAGATCGAGATAATGATTCTGAGTCTCGAACCGTTTCAAAGACCATTCTGCAGATGCGCTGTAGACAACTCCGAGACTAACGACCAGTAATCCGAGCACTACAATAAGCAGCCAGATGTCGATATGATTTCGCCTGATCTTCAGCATTGATTACACTCATTATGCAAGTATATTACTCTTTGGTGTCATAAATTCTTAACAAGTTCTTTAAACACTTGCCCGCGGTGTTCATAATTCTTAAACCAATCGAACGATGCACATGCCGGTGAAAGAAGCACTACATCTCCGGATTGCGCGATTGAATGTGCTGTTGCTACTGCTTCATCCATCGTACCGGCTTTTTTAATGCTGATTGTATTGCTGAATTCTTGTTCCACTTTTCCCGCTGATTCTCCGATAGCAACAATCGCTTTTACTTGCTTCTTCACAAGTTCGGTTAATCGGGAATAATCGTTCCCCTTATCACGGCCTCCTAATAGCAACACTATCGGTTCTCTAAATGCCTGCAGTGCGTACCACACTGAATCCACATTGGTAGCCTTCGAATCGTTGTAATAGCGAACTTTGTTAATCTCTCGGACAAACTCCAGACGATGCTCGACTCCTTTGAATTCTTCCAATGTTGAACGAAGCGAATCTGACTCAACTCCGAGCAGTTGTCCTGCAAGCACAGCCGCCATTGAATTATAGAGGTTATGTTTGCCTTTGATGAAAATTCTATCAATGTCGATGATTCCCGTCTTGACTCCTCCAAGAGAAGTAACAAGTTTTTCTTTTTCGACAAATGCTCCTTCATTCAATTTCTGCCGTATGCTAAAAGCTATCTTGCGGCTTTTTGCTTGAGGGATAATCCGGTTCGTCCATTCATCATCTGAATTGTATATGAGCACATCTTCGGAACGCTGATTTTGAAAGATTTTTGCTTTTGAAGCCGCATATTTTTCCATAGAATGATCGTACCGATCCATGTGATCCGGAGTTATGTTCAACAGGACTGAAATCTTCGGCCTGAACGTTTCGATATGATCCAGTTGAAAGCTGCTCACTTCCAGAACAACAATATCTGTTTCAGCCAGTTCCAAAACGACAGATGAGAACGCCGTTCCAATGTTGCCAGCAACAACATGTTTTTTCTTTGCATGGTCGAGTATCCTTCCAATTAAAGTTGTGGTTGTCGTTTTTCCATTGGCGCCGGTTATTGCCACAATAGGCGACCGGCAAAACCAACTGCTAACTTCAAGTTCACTGATAACTCTGATATCGCGTTTCCGTGCTTCGAGTACAACCGGCGCATTACTGGGAACACCGGGACTAATTACCATTAACTCGCATTCATAAACACGCGCCGTGTGTTTTCCTGTTTCGTATTCTATTTTTTCCGACTGAAACTGAGACAGTGAAGATTGCAGTTTCTCTGCCGAAGCAGAATCACTGACAAATACTCGGGCACCATGTGCTCGAAGAAGCTTCGCAACGGCAATACCGCTGCGTGCTGCGCCGATAACAGTAACTTTTTTCTTATTTAAAAGAGTACTGTCCATTAATAATTATCGCACCTTAAATGTTGCCAAACTCAAAATCATAAGTATAATTGCAATAATATAGAATCTGGTCACAATCTTTGGCTCTGCCCAGCCGAGAAGTTCAAAATGATGATGAATCGGAGCCATTTTAAAAACACGTTTGCCTTCGCCGTATAGTTTCTTTGTATACTTAAAATATGACCGCTGAATAATAACCGATGCAGTCTCCATTAAAAATACACCGCCAAGCATAGGAAGTAACAATTCCTTTTTAATAAGGACACACATTGCACCGATAACACCGCCGAGAGCAAGCGAACCGGTATCGCCCATAAAAATTTCCGCAGGATGTGAATTGAACCAGAGGAATCCTAATGAAGCACCCGTGATTGCCGCACAATATATCGTCAATTCACCGTTTCCGCGAAGATATGGAATTGTGAGATACTGGCTCCAAATTGAATGTCCTGATACGTATGTAATGATAGCGAGTGTAAAGCAGACAATGCCAACATTACCGATAGCCAATCCATCAAGTCCGTCCGTCAAGTTTACCGCATTCGATGTTGCCGTAATAACAAAGATGACCATCGGGATATAAAGCAATCCGAAATTAAATTCAAGATTCTTAATAAATGGAACCGTGGTGCTTGATTTTAACTGAACAAGTTCCGGATCTATCCAATGCGGAAAATAATAAATCACACTGCCTACAACTAATCCGACCAAAACTTGTCCAACAATTTTATATTTCCAGATAAGTCCATTCGGTTTTTTTCTAACTACTTTCAGAAAGTCATCCATAAATCCAATAGTACCTAATGCCACTGTAACAAAGAGAATAAGCAGTATATAAACATTCTTCAGATCTGTCCATAATAAGGCGGGAATAATTATAGAGAAAAGGACAATCAATCCGCCCATAGTCGGCGTACCTGCTTTTATAAGATGTGTTTTGGGTGCTTCAAGTTTTGCCGCTTCGCCGATTTGTAGTTCACGCATTTTACGTATTATCTTCGGTCCCAGCCAAAACGAAATGATCAATGCTGTCACAGCCGCAACACCGGCTCGGAAAGTGATGTACCGAAATACACCTAAACCGGGAATATCTAATGTTCTGTGCAAATATGTAAACAAATAGAACAGCATATAATATGTCTATCCTTTTTTTGAATAATGCTCATTGAGAGCGAAAACTACCTCTTCCATTCTCATACCGCGCGATCCTTTGACAAGAACAATATCGCTATAGCCGAGAGTATGAAGCAAATGCTCAATAAGCAGTGTCTTATTTTCAAAATGTGCTTTGGTCTTCACGGCCGCGGTATCGTATATATGCTTTGATAGAATGCCAACTGTAAAAAGAATATCGACATTGTACTGGGCGAGGGCTTTTCCGATTTGTCGATGCAGTTCTTCTGATTGGCTCCCGAGTTCCAGCATATCAGACAGCACTGCAATTTTTTTCCCTTTTGATACCATGCTTCGCAAAGTTGCTAATGCTGCATTTGTGGAGTCAGGATTTGCGTTGTATGTATCATTCAAGATCAGTATTTTTTCAGTTCGCTGAATCTGCATCCTGTTGCCGGCCGATTTAAATAAATTTAGAGCCTTCTGAATATCTACTTTAGGTACTTTCAAAGTAAGACCGACGGCCGTTGCAGCAAGAGCATTCAGTGCATTGTGTTCTCCGAGAGCACCAATAGTTATATCGAATGCCTTGTTGACTCGCGGTTTCACTTGTAAGAGAGCTTTGCCATTTGCGTCAAATGATTTGACTTTTCCTTTAATAGATGTGCCGCGGGAAGAAAATCCGTAGCATATTGTTTTCTTCGGTCTCTTCAGATGGACAATGTATTTATCGTCCATATTGACAAAAGAGGTACCCTTATGCTTTGCCAGCCAATCAAAAAGTTCACCTTCAGCCCTCGCAACGCTCTCTATCGAACCGAAGAATTCCAGGTGCTCGCGTCCGATGTTTGTAATTAATCCATGAGTAGGTTCCAAAATAGTACAGAGATATTTTATTTCACCGGGATGATTGGTGCCGATTTCAATAACCGCAATCTCATGTTTTTTTGACAGCCGAAAAAGTGTGAGCGGTACGCCAATATGGTTGTTTAAATTTCCTTCTGTGCACAGAACACTATATTTTTGTTTTAGAATACTCTTCAGCATCTCTTTTGTTGTTGTCTTCCCGTTCGATCCTCCCACTGCAATAAATGGAATGGAATGTTTGAGTCGATACATTCTGGCTAAATGTCCAAGAGCATGAATAGTGTTCTCGACTATAAGCCTGGGAACATGTATGCTCACCATCATCGCCGTATTTGCTTCTGCCCATCGGCGTTCAACAATAATACCGGTTGCGCCCATTTCGATGGCTTTTGAAATAAAATTATGTCCATCGAATTGATCTCCTCGAATTGCAATGAAGAGTTCATCTGTCTTGATGGTTCTTGAGTCAATAGATATACCGTGAATCTTGAAATTCTTTAATCCGTCAAATCCAATCGCTTTTTGATGCGGCAGCATGAGTATATCGGACAGTTTAAATTTCATTATTTATTGCTCGGACTATTTTTTAAATAATATAAACCAACGATTCCATTAATTATATATATGTAAAATTCCATGTCCGTAAAAAAGAAACACCGATGCAATCATAAAAGACTTTCCAAGACTTCACGGTCGCTGAAATGAATTTTCTCTTTGCCGATTACCTGATAATCCTCATGCCCTTTTCCTGCGACCAGAATTATATCGCCTGGTTGCGCGCAATTGACGGCACATTCAATTGCCGTTCTTCTATTTTTCTCGCGTAATACGCTTGCATGATGAATAATACCATGCATGATATCGTCAATTATTTTTTCTGGATTTTCTGTTCTCGGATTATCGGACGTTACTATAACGATATCGCTGTATTCACCGACTATACGGCCCATTAGCGGTCGTTTTGTTTTATCGCGGTCGCCTCCGGCACCGAATACAGTTATTATACGGCCTCTATTTTTCGTCGGCAGAATGTCATGAATAGTTATCAGACAATTCTCAATTGCATCCGGTGTGTGTGCGTAATCAATAATTGCGGTCCATCCTGCCGGAGAGATGACGCGTTCAAATCTTCCACGCACATTTTTTACATTATTAATGCCTGCAATAATATTTTCACGCGGAATACCGAGCGCAATCCCCGCTGAATATGCTCCAAGCACATTGTAGACATTGAATTTTCCAATAAGCGGCGTGGTAAACGTGAATTCTCCATGTCCATTGTTCAATGTCAGCTCTGTTCCAGCGATGCTAAACTTCATATTTTTCACCTGAACATCGGCAGCAGAAGTAATGCCGTAGGAAATTGTCCTCGTGTTGATGATATCGCGTATTTGGACGCCTCGCCTGTCATCATGGTTAATAACGGCGCAGCTGGATGGTTTTAAATTCGTAAAAAGAGTTTTTTTTGCTTCGTAATATTTTTCCATTGTTCCATGATAATCAAGATGGTCTTGTGTCAGATTTGTAAAAATTGCGACATTAAAATCAAGTCCGAAAACACGAGACTGGTCAAGTGCATGCGAAGAGACCTCCATCGATACCGCTGTGCATTTTTCATTCACCATCGAGGCAAACAGCTCGTTGAGTTCGAGCGATTCCGGTGTTGTATGAGTAGCAGGAATAACGCGATCACCGATTTTATATTCAATCGTCCCAACCAAACCAACTTTCTCTCCTGAAACCTCCAGAATCGATTTCACAAGATGAGAAGTTGTGGTTTTTCCATTAGTACCTGTAATACCGATAAATTTTAATTTTTTTGATGGATGACCGTAAAAATTCGATGACATCACAGCAAGCGCTTTTCGAGTATCCGGTACTACAACTTTTATAATACCGATATGCATACAGAATGGATCCGGAAGAATATTATCATCCTGAACAACAATAACTTTCGCACCATTGCTGATAGCACCTTGAAGATATATATGCCCGTCGCTTGTCTTTCCCTTAAGGGCTACAAAACAATCATCACGCTTGATTTTCCGTGAATCGTATTGAAGCTTGTTTATTTCCACTTCATGTGTAACAACCATCTGTCCAAACATCGTTTGGAATAATTTGGATACTGCAACCCCTTCAAGTAATTGAGAAAGTTTCATAAGAGGATCAACTTAATATAATAATGCCCGTACCATGCCGCGCGGCATGCAGACAAGTGTGATAGATGAACCCAGCCGTGTCCGTTCACCAGCCTTTGGGAATTGTTGTGTCACAACACCGGAACCTTGTACCTTAACTTCAAACTCGTCTGAAATAAGCCGATTCATTGCACGGCGAATGCTCATTCCCCGTACATCCGGAATTATAATCATTCCATCAGACGAAACAACGGACTCATTATTGAGGATAAGAGATACCGTCTCGTATTTTTCAACTTTTTTTCCCGGTGCGGGAGTCTGTCTGATAACAAAATCACCTTTTCCAAATATCTGACAATTGAGTCCGTATGTCTTGAGCATTTTTCTTGCTAACGACGGTTGAAGTATACAGACATCAGGAACAACGACACTGCCCTGTGCAATATGATTTTTTGCAATTGCAGTTCGAGAAAATTTATACGATGTCATGATCACACGCTCTGTAATTGCACGAAATATGGGTCCGGCAGTGAGACCGCCGTAATACCCCTGTGACCGTGGATTGTCCATCATAACCAAACAAACAACTTGTGGATCTTCTATAGGATAGAAACCGACAAACGACGCTGTATAATTATTCTCCACATATCTACCGCCGGAATACTTACGAGATGTTCCGGTTTTACCGGCAATACGTATCTCATCTATCCGTGCTTCTTTTCCAGTTCCGCGTTCAACAACACCTTCAAATGCCCGTATAAGCTGATCGAGGGTTTTCTGTGATACGACGCGTCTGATTGCCTGCGTTTTTTGTTCTGCTATCGTTTCGCCTTTACCGTCTTCAATACGAGAAACGACAAACGGTTTCATAAGCATACCTTTGTTGGCAATAGCCGCATACGTACAGGCAATTTGAAGCGGCGTTGCACCAATTTCATATCCATACGACATGGTATGGGTTGTAGTACCTGACCAATCACGATCGATCGGCTTCTTCAACACTCCGCGGACTTCACCGGGAAGATCAATTCCTGTAACCATTCCAAATCCAAAATCCCTGGCTTTGCAGTATAATTTTTGCCCGCCAAGCATTTTTCCCACTTTTGCCATTACGATATTGCTGGATAACTCGATAGCTTCCTGAAACGTAAGATAGTCATACTCGTGAGAGTCGTTAATAAAACGAACTTTGTTTCCGCCAAGGGATACTTTCATCCTTCCGTGTTCAGCATTGAAACGGCTTCCCGGCTTAACAAGATTATTTTCATATGCTGCTGCGGCTGTAACCACCTTAAATAAGGAGCCCGGTTCAAATACATCACTGACGATACGGTTACGTGCATTGGATATATTAAACGAGCCGACTTTATTGGGATTGATGCATGGATAGACGGACATGGCAAGAATTTCACCTGTCTTCGGGTGTATCATCACTGCACATCCGCCGTCAGCTTCGTTAGCCTTAACACCGCGCTTTAATTCTTCATCAACAATCGCTTGATACCTGATATCGATAGTAAGAAAGATATCTTTCCCGTTTATTGGTTCGCGACGAGGATAATCTGCGGAAGGGCGAACACGCCCTAATCCATCACGCTGCATAACGACAGAACCGTTGGAGCCTTTCAATTCGTTATCATATTGAAATTCGATGCCTGAGATTCCTTTGTTGTCGATATCGGTAAATCCAATCAGTGCTCCGGCAATTTCATCGTAATGATATAACCTTTTCGGTTCATTTACAGTTACAATACCCTCAAGTTTTACCGCTTCAATACGGCGGGCAATCTCAGGTATCACTCTGCGCTCAAGCCAGACAAATCGTTTTATGTTTTGATTTTCGTCTGTCTCGTGCATTTTTTCAAGATAGTATGCAGAAGGTTTCCCGAAAACACGTCCAAATATTTGTGCTACACGATATTTACGATCGCCGACAATCTTTGGATCAGCAGCAAATGAAAGTAATATCGTATTCGAAACAATAACATTACCGTTCCGATCGAAGATGCTTCCGCGCGTTGCCGGCAGTACGAATGATCGCTCATACTGCTTCCGCGCTAAATCTTTATATCTACCGGCATCGATAATCTGAATTTTCACCAACCGGAAAAGAATGACTGCAAATAAAACCGCAAAGATGAATTTCACTATCAGGAAACGAGAACGGGAGAACAACATAATCTCTTTTCCTTGAGCAGTATAGTCTTTATCCTGATAGGTCATCACTTTTATTCCATCTGCCGTTGCAGCACATCTTCCACTTGGTTCACACGTTCAGGATCGATCTCGATCCACACGGGGAGCTGTTTCGAATTCTGTAAGCCTAAATCGTCGCGGGCAATCTTTTGAATTCGTTCAAGACTGGACAACCGATTAATCTGTACCTTCAGCAATTCCTGTGCATTCAGAATTTGTCGGTGCTTTATTTGAAACTGATTATTCTGTGTCATAAGCCGACCAACTGTCAGGATATTGCCTATATAGAGAACACTTGCTACAGCGATACCAAAAAGAATCAAGATAACCGTAAACGGAGATACCTTGCGCCGACGCTGCTTTTTATTCGAGTCCGGTGAAATTCCATCGGTCGCTGCATTCTCTTTTCTTATGGTGCCCGTTCCATTATACACCATGTCCCGCGCTTCACGGATTCTTGGAATAGAAATCGAAGAAACCGGCGGTTCTATTTCTGCCGCTGCACGAGCAGCATATACTTCGCTAAGATTTTCTGCTTCAGATTGCATGATTTTTTTTAAATCTTTTCGGCGGCACGGAGTTTTGCACTCCGCGAACGAGAATTTACCGCCTTTTCTTTTTCTAATGCCGTTACCGGTTTTCGCGTCAATACATTTAAAACCGGTTGCACAGGCATATTCGGTATCATTTTATGCCCGGAAGAAACCATATGTGCCGATGCCGCACGAAATGCCTCTTTTACCAGACGATCCTCCAATGAGTGATAGGATATAATGACTATTCTCCCGCCAGGATTCAAGACATCAATACAGTTGCAAATTGCATGCCGGAGATTTTCAATCTCATCATTCACTTCAATCCGAATTGCCTGAAAAACTCTTGCAAGAGTTTTATTCAAAAACCGGTCGCCAACGGTTTGCTCTATAATAGCAGCAAGTTGACCGGTAGATTCAATTGGATGATGGATACGGTATCTAATCATCGCTTTTGCAATCCGCCGTGCGTGCTTCTCTTCGCCATATTCCCAAAGGATATCTGCAAGCGATCGCTCGTCGTAATTATTAACAACGTCACCGGCGTTTAACTGTTGACAACGATCCATACGCATATCTAACGCTGCATTAGATCGAAAACTGAAACCCTTTTCGGAAATATCAATTTGAAACGACGAAACACCGAGATCAAGCAGCACACCTTGAACCGAATTAATTCCATATTGAGAAAGAACAGATTTTATATTTTTAAAATTTTCTTTTACAATTATTGCACGATTACCAAATTGCGCCAGATGTTCACTGGAAACTGCCAGTGCATCGTCATCAAGATCAATTCCGATCAATTTGCCCGAGTGGTCAAGTTGCCCAAGCACCGCTTTAGCATGCCCGCCGCCGCCGAGTGTCCCGTCAACATAAAATCCATTTTTTTCAGTGAGAAGATATGCAAGAACCTCCTGTAGAAGAACGGGAGTATGATATTTATATGTCTCCACTCCGTATCACGATACTAGTGCTGAGGCTTAAAAACCTGTTCAGCAACGGTTTCATAAGTATCCGGATGATTTTTCTGATACTCTTCATACACGGCAGGATTCCAGATTTCAATCCGGTCAAGTACACCGAGTATCAATACTTCATTTTCAATATTTGCAAATTTTATTAAGTCAGGAGGAATTGTAATTCGGGATTGACCGTCAATCTTTGAATCGTTTGCACGTTCAAATAACGTTCGTGCGTAAAAACGATGCTGTGCATCGAGAAATGAAAGACTGCGGACAAATTGCTCCAGCTTGTTCCACTCATCCTGCGGATATACATAAAGGCAGCGTTCGAATCCGCGCGTTATGACAAAATTTCCTTTTACACTCGTTGCAAGATTTATCCGCAACTTTGCAGGAAGCGCCACACGCCCTTTTTCATCAACCGAATAAGAATATCTGCCTTTAAAAGATGACACAATGCCCTCTTCTATTTAAAAATAAATCATCGGGAATTTTTTTTCCCGAATTCCCCATTTTTCCCCACACTGAAGATGAAATTTACGGAAATACCACAGAAAGTCAAGCGAAAACTGGGATTTTTTATATTAAGAAAAGGAATTCAAGAAAAAACGTCATTGTAGAACGTAGAAATTTGTATTTATTCCTCTAATTACATAGTTTTGCATTGTTGCACAGAAAAAAGACACTTTTGTAATGTCACAGAACAGAAGAGATTTTCTAAAATCTACCGCACTTGCAACCGGTGCCGCAATGATTATCAACGATTCGTATAAATCTGTTGCCGGGATCATTCCGGCCGATTTAAAAACCGGTTCTATGAAACTTTCATATCACCCGTATACATTGGAACTGAATCATGTTTTTACTATTGCCACTAATTCGAGAACAACAACGCCGGTGATGCTTACTGAAATCGAAATGAATGGAATATTCGGTTATGGAGAAGCATCTCTGCCTCCGTATCTTGGTGAATCGCATAAAACTGTACAGGAGTTTCTATCTAAAATTGATTTGAGTAAGTATGAAAACGCATTCGATCTTGAAACCATTTTAAACGATATCGATAACATTGAACCTGGTAATACAGCTGCAAAGGCATCCGTGGATATTGCGCTTCATGATCTTATCGGCAAGCTGATGGGCCAACCGTGGTTTAATATCTGGGGCTATAATAAAAATAAGTCTCCGAACACATCATTTACTATCGGTATAGATACTCCTGAGGTTGTGAGGCAAAAAACAAAAGAGGCAGAACAGTATAAAATATTGAAAGTAAAACTCGGACGTAAAACCGATAAGGAAATGGTCGAAACGATTCGCTCGGTCACAAATAAACCATTGACCGGAGACGTAAATCAGGGCTGGAATGACAAAGAGAAAGCGTTGGAAATGCTTCACTGGCTGAAGGAACAAAATATGGTGATGATTGAACAACCTCTGCCGAAGGAACAGATAGACGATCTGGCGTGGTTGACAGAGCGATCGCCGATTCCGATTATCGGGGATGAAGGCGTACAGCGTCTCGCCGATATTAAAAGAGCAGCAGGTGTATATCATGGAATCAATATTAAACTGATGAAATGTACGGGAATGCGCGAAGCACATAAGATGCTACTGCTTGCCCGTTCTCTGGAAATGAAAGTTATGATCGGCTGTATGACAGAAACATCATGTGCCATATCAGCGGCATCTCATCTATCTCCAATGGTCGATTGGGCGGATCTTGACGGTGCATTGCTTATTAAAAATGATTTTTTTGAAGGCACAAAAATCAATAACGGAAAAATAACATTGATGGATCGGCCGGGCATCGGCGCTGTGAAATTGTAAATACAATTTTGTCAAGGTTTCAAACTTTGACAAGGTTGATAAAGGAAGTTATCAGAGAACATCCAATCTTTTTAAATCTGTTTCCAATCCCTCCTTACTTCTAAACTTTATTGCCTGCATTCCTGCACTTTGTGCCGCTTTTACATTCTCATCAATATCATCGATGAAAATCATTTTGGATGGAAGAATTCCCTGATCTTTTATAATTGCATCGTAAAAACTGCGTGCGGGTTTCATTACATGTAGTTTGTATGAGAGATAGTGTTTCTGAAAGATATTAAGCTCTTCTAATTTTTTTAGGCTGAGTTTATAGTGAATTTCATTGGTGTTGCTGACCAACGCCATTTGACATTTAACTGATATACTTTTCATCATATCGGTTATCCCTTTTACAGGCTGCTGAATAATGCATGAAAATGCCTGATCAAGTTGTACAACCGTGTACCTATTCTTAAAAACTGTTCTAAGTCCATTCAAGTATTCATCCGTCGAAATATATCCGGTCTCGTACTGCAATGTCAAAGACGCATATCCATTTTTAAAAGGGGCAATTTCCTCTGCATTGAAAAATCCGAGATCGCGCCAGAATGCTCCGAAATCTACGTATAGAATCACATTACCGAGATCAAATAAAACTGTTTGTATCTGATTCACCTTTTATAATCCTTTTCCGGATCTTTAGATAAAAACGCGAACATAACAGAGGTTAAAAATTATTCAATCTTTTATTAAAAATACAATGATGGAAGTGACTGCGTTTTATCTTTGAGGAAATGGAATTAACAACTCATAGACGGATTAAGGTCCGGTTAAATCCTCTGCCAGCATCATAACATTGAGAAGTAATCCATCTGCTGTAAAAACTCCGCGAATAAAATGGAACATACGATATTCAGTATCCCATTTTATCTGATCCTGTAATTCATTCGGTTCTCCGGCTTTGAGTTTGTGAAGTAATCCTCCGCCTCCGCCTATTACCAGAAAATGTTTATTGGCGACAGTATCTTTGAAATACTGAAATGTATGTGCATGACCGCTTATGAAAAGCCGGCACTTATCGGATTTCAAAAACGGCGGAACAAATGTATCACGAACCTGCCGGTCATGCCCGACTATGGCGCTGTTGGAGAATGGTGAATGATGACACCCAACCACTATTATTCTAATCATCGAATCCTGTTCAAGAGCGTGTATTTCACTGAGATACCATTCCTGTTGTTGTTTTTTTCCGAATGACTCAGCTTCTTAAAATTTGAGTTTAATATAATCATTGCGAGAGAACTGATTCGAACTGTATATCCGGTTCTTTTAAAACCTGAAAATCTTTTACTCAAGTTAGCCTCGCCGGAATTTGAGAAGAGAAGATAATCATGGTTGCCCACAGCTGCATAAGCAAGAATTCCTCTGCCTTTCAGGCATGTGAGGAACGAATCGATAGTTGCCCAATTATTATCGAATGAACTCATCGCTGTTATATCACCAAGCATAAAGATCGATGAAACAGTTGAATCACTTACAATTGCATTAAGAAGAATTTTCGTAGCTTCTTCGTTATTATGCGTCCGCACGAATAGTTTCTCAAATGCCATCGGTGCCTGCGTGTCGCTGATGAAGATTATAGAATTTCGGACACTATCGGTAGAATTATTGTCTTCAAGAAAAAGAATTCCACCGCTGCACAATGTTTGTAACACTGCGGTAAAGAAAAAAGAAAATACAATCAATCGTTTTATATTCATACAAAACCGGTCATTAGTTAATAGACTGCGGTTAATATTCTTTTCGATTCGCATAGAAGTTCATCAGCAATCCTGCCATTATCATATTGGCAACGAGTGAAGAACCGCCATAGCTGAGAAACGGCAGCGGAAGACCGACCACAGGCATCAATCCCATCGACATACCGGTATTGATAACGATATGCGTTCCAAAAATTCCCATTATACCGATCGCTGCCAGGCTGCTGAATCTATTTCTTGAAATACTCGCAACTCGAAGAGCATGCAGCAGAAGCGCAGCAAACAAACCTAATACGATCGATGCTCCCAGAGTTCCGAACTCTTCTCCGGTAACACAAAAAATGAAATCTGTCCATTGTTCAGGGATATAATTCAGCTGTGTCTGCGTTCCCTTAAGAAATCCCTTGCCAAAAAATCCGCCTGATCCGATAGCAATCTTGGATTGAACCACATTATAACCGGCACCTAAAGGGTCGGCTTCAGGATTCAAAAATGCAGAAATTCTTTTTTGCTGATAGACGTGCATGCTTTCGTACATGACCTGCACGGAAAGTCCTATTGCCAGCATAATGCCGAAAGCTACAGCAACCGTAAATTTGTTCTCGCGAAAAATGTAGAGTAGAATCGCACCGATAGCAACTGCAATTATAAAATAAGTCGTACCTAAAAGGGCGCCAAATGCCGCCAAAATAGGAACGAGGATAGAAACAAGAATAAAATTTGATGCGCCCGCCCAATACAGCAACGGCAACAGAACTACAAAGAAAACAATGGTAGTTCCGAGGTCAGGTTGCGCAAGAATAAGGAACATCGGTACTGCGAATATACCTAATGATATGAAAAGATGTTTTACTTTCGAGATAGAAACATCGGTTTTTGAAATATATGAAGCAAACGCTAGTACAGTTGTAATTTTTGCAAATTCAGACGGCTGCCCGCCCAGACCTATAAGTCCGAACCAGCTTTTAGAACCTTTCACAGTGCTTCCGACAACCAGAATAATTACAAGAGTAGCAATTGCGATAAAATAGAAAGTGATTGAAAGCCGTTGTAAAGTTCGGAGAGGTACAAACGATATAACTATCATGATGATGAAACCAATACCGGCCCAAAGAGCTTGACGGTGGAAGTTCGCTGCATTATTAATATCAAATGTTGCACTGTATATACATATCAAACCAACGATTACCAAGGCAAGGCAGATGAAAAGCGCGCGGAAATCGAAATATTCTTTAAAGTACGAGAACATACTAATGCTCTCCTTTTTCTGTTGTTTTCAATAATGTAGTATCACGTGGGATCGCTGCAGACACAGGTTTGGTCACTTTCCGGCGCAATTCACCGAAAAGATATTTTTCCATAACCATGCCGGCAATAGGAGCTGCTTTTGTCCCACCGTATCCGGCATTTTCCAGCATAACGGCAATCGCAATTCTTGGCTGATCAAAAGGAGCAAAACCAACATACCATGCATGATCTGCACCATGCGGATTTTGTGCAGTTCCAGTTTTTCCGGCTGAGACGATACCAGAGATACGCGCCAGGCTGCCGGTACCTCCAGGTTCTTCAACAACACGCCGCATGCCTTCTCTGATCATTCTCATTACATCATAATTAAGCCACACCGGAATTTCCTTATGACCAATAATGTCGATTCTGTTTGTGCGTTTATTGCGGATTGAATTAACCGCATGAGGCTGAATAAGTGTACCGTTGTTTGCAAAAACCGCAACATATCGCGCCATCTGCAGCGGCGATACACCGATCTCCCCTTGGCCGATACCGAGACTGACAAGATTTCCTTGTGTCCATTTATCTTTTCCGTATACTCGGTCGTAGTATTCTGCGGATGGAATAAGTCCCGATGTTTCCTCTCCAATGTCAATTCCGGTCGACTTACTGAAACCAAACCGCCTGCCGTATTCATTAAGCTTATCCAATCCAACTTTTAAGATAAGCTGATAAAAAAACACATCACACGATTTTTGAATAGCCTGCACAACATTTACGGATCCATGCACGTGCACATCTTTAAAAATTCTATTCCCGAATCGGAATGACCCTCTGCATGTTATGCGGTAACGTTCGTTAATGATACCTTCCTCCAGTGCCGCAGCTGCAATAAGCATCTTGAATGTAGAACCGGGCGGATAACGCGTCATCGTGGCACGATTGAAAAGAGGTTTGTCGGGATCGGTATTCAATTTTGTCCAAACTTCAGATGAAGTTACACCGCTGAATATTGCCGGATCGAAATCCGGCTTGCTTACCATCGCAAGAATACCGCCGTCGTTTGGATCAATGGCAACCAATGCACCACGATATTTTGTCATGAGTGATTCAGCGAATGCTTGAAGCCCAAAATCAATGCTCAGTATAAGATCGAATCCTTCTTTCGAAGGAATATCACGCCGTCCTTCTTCCAGAGATCCAAGAAGCTGACCTTTGGAATTGACCGAGATGAACTCGTATCCCTTTTCACCACGGAGGAATGTCTCATAACTTGCCTCTAATCCCGATGACCCGACAAGATCTCCTTGCTGGTACACCGTACCGGTCCGCTTCAGTTGCTCATCGGTTATTTCTTTACAATATCCAAGCAAATGGGACGCACATTTGCCGAATGGATATAAGCGTTTTGATTCCACCTCATAATTAACCCCGGGAAGCAAGTAAAGGTTTTCTTCCAATTTAGAAAGGGTTTTAAAATCAATATCACGAAGAATTCGTACAGGAGAAAATCGCGAATACGTACGACCGCGATTGATGCGTTCCTTAATTACCGCAGGATCTACTTGCATTAGTGAACTTAAAAAAACGAGATTGTTTGTATCGAAAGATGCAGGTGTGACGGTAACTGTGTACGCCGGCCCTACATCCACAACAAGACGATCGTTGCGATCGAACATATATCCTCGCACCGGTTCTTTTATAACAACGCGTACACTGTTTTCCTCGGATTTTTTTCCGAATTCCGAATAGGACAGCAGCTGTAGATGGTAGAGTCGAAGAAAAAGAATAGCAAATACAACTATAATGACAATAGCTAATATGCGTCTTCGCGAAGATACATCAATTTTGTCATCAGTAATCATTGGGCATATGGAACATTAAATTTTCGGGCGAAGAAAAACATGGGCAGAATGCCGATGATGATCGTATACAGCGTCATTCCCAATGTAGATTCAAGAACCGAAAGGAATATTGCGTTTTCGCTGCCCTGAAAAAAAATAGAAAAATACAAGAAGCTATGAACTATCGAACACATCCCGATCAGCAATAGATATCGATATGATCCGAGTGTCTGCTCAACTGTATTTTCGTTGTAAAAATAGCCGATAACGAATCCTGAAATGGTCTTCGAGAACGCGGCCAGACCAAAAAACTTTATCGTGATTATATCCTGAAGCAATCCGATGATAAATCCATAGATGGTCGCTTCTATTTGTCCGCGGCGTAAAGCAATATATACCAGGTATAGAATAAATATATCGGGTAGATATCCGCTAAGAGAGATAAACGGGATGAAGGTGGTTTGAAGCAGCACCAAACCTATGATTATAAAAGCAGAGCGTATATAAGTTTGCATTTCTATCCGCAGAATAGTTACAGAAAAATAGTACCGAGAAATGGAGAGAGAAGCAAGAACGGGTATGTAAAAGTTTTATTATAAAAATATAAAAGCCGGTCGGTAAAAACCCGGCTATAATTATACTTTCCAAGGTATTATTCTAACCGATACATTGTCTTTTGTTATAAATCCGACGTTTTCTAATTATCACCGTCTTTTTTCTGCATGTTCGCGTTCTTCAATGATTTTATTATAAACCTCGATCTGCTTTTCATTAAGAATCGCTTTGATTTTATTATCAGTATTTTTCCTTATCTCTTGTACCGCTTCATCCATTGCCTGACTATCGCCGCGGTTGTCATGCATTGCTATGGATAATTCTTCACGCTGATCTTCGAGTACGTATTTAATCTTTTTTATTTGTTCATCATTTAGTTTGAGTTTGTCTTTTAGAATCTTTATATGCTTCTCAATGGACACGCGTTGCGGCAGTACCTGCGCTATAGATGTAAGCGGTATCAACACGCCGAGTAAAAGGATGAATAATGAAGTGAATCGCCTGATATGCGCGAACATAAAACTGTCCTTTCTTGAATATTTAATGAACAGCGACCGATTATTTCCGCCGGATCACCCGGATGAAAAATGCCGTTGTAGAATTTGTTATGATTGAATGATTTGCACGATATATGAATATTTACATTCTCTTACGTGCTTTTTTCATCTAAAATCTCCCGAAGCTTTCGCAAGACTTCATCATTCGAGTAGGGCTTCTGAATGAATCCTCGCACTCCCAGCTTTTTAAGAGATTGTTTGAGATCGGGTTCAAAAAAACCGCTTGCAAGAAGGACTTTCACCTGAGGATTAATACTTCTGAGTTTTTTAAACACATCAATCCCGCTCATTTTAGGCAAACCGACATCGGAGAGCACGAGAGCTATCTCGTCCTGATGCCTGGTAAAAACGTCTATAGCTTCTTCACCGTCTGCAGCAACATAGACACTGTATCCAAAGGATTTCAAAAAACGTCTTACCGCTTTCAGTAAAAGATATTCATCTTCGACAAAAAGTATTGTCTCTGTGCCGCCGGTAAATTTTTCGTTTTCCTGCGGTACCACATCAATCGGTTTCTCTTCCATATTTGAGACAGGAAAGAACAAATAAAATGTAGTTCCTACTCCTACTTTGCTTTCTACATCCACAAATCCATGATGTGATTGCATCACACCATATACAACTGAAAGACCGAGACCGGTTCCCTTTCCCTTTTCCTTTGTTGTAAAAAAGGGATCGAATACACGAGTATAGGTCGTTTCATCCATCCCCATTCCGGTATCTGCCACGCTGATACAGACATACGTTTCTTCGGGAGCTGAAGGGAAACGTCTATGTATGTCTTCTCTTTTCCACTGCTCCGCCTTAATTGTGATTGATCCGCCATTCGGCATTGCATCACGCGCATTAACACAAAGGTTTAAGAGTGTTTGATGGATTTGCGTGCGATCAGCAATAATATCTGGAATTTCCGGTGTATAGGTTTGTGTGAATGTAATGGTCTTTGAAAAAGTCTCTTTTAACATTGAAAGAAGTTCATGTATAAGATCCGGAACGCTGACCGGCTCGAATATGACATCGGTTTTCCGTGCAAATGTAAGTATTTGCCGAACAAGCGCGGCGCCTCGATCTATTGCTTGATTAATTGCTGAAATGCCTTCCGCATGTTTCTTGGAATCGCTTCTATTCTTTTCCAATGTTGAAGAATACCCAAGAATAATTGCCAGGATATTATTGAAATCATGTGCAATTCCGCCGGCAAGCGTGCCAATACTCTGGATTTTTTGAGATTGGAAAAATTGATATTGTAATTTCTTTTGTTCCGTAATGTTTCGTACGACAACTTGAGTCGCGGATTTTCCCTTGAAAATAATCGGTAATGAAGTCACTTCTACATCTATAACCGAATCATCCAGACGTATAAATTTTTCTTCCATAGGCGGCAATGCTTTTCTTTCTTTCATTCCTATTAGCATTCGCTGTCGGACTATCTCTATATAATCCGGATGTATTACTTTCATAACCGGCATTCCAATCAACTGGGATTCATCGGTAGCACCAATAAGCTTTATAGCCGCGGGATTTGCAAACAAGAACTTTCCTTCACCATGCACAGCAATAGCGTCGGGTGAGTATTCCACAAGACGGCGGTAACGCTCTTCACTTTCTTGCAGCTGTTCTTCCGCAAGTTTCCGCTGAGTGATATCGCGGAAACTCCATACCCGCCCGACAGGCCGTCCTTCTATTCGTTGAGGACGCGAATAGCGCTCAAATGTTCTGCCGTCTTTGAATTCCAGAACATCAAAACTCTCTTCTTCCGGATTAGAATAAAGCGTGTTCACCTTTTTGACAAAATCTTTCGGAGATTTTAACTGAGATAGAATAAAACTAATTGTTTCTCTATCCTTGCCTTCTTTCATGATGTTTTCAGGGATATTCCACATCTTGATAAATTGAACATTGTAATTAGTGATGTTTCCATTGAAACCCACAACTAAAATCCCATCAGCAGTGGATTCCAATGTTGCTTGAAGGAGCGAAAAAGATTGTTGTAACTCCTCTTCTTTTTGTTTCCGGTCTGTAATATCACGATGTATTCCTAAAAAGCCGATAATTTTACCTTGATCATTAAGGATCGGATTATTTGTACCTTCAATATGTACAGGTCGGCCATCCTTTGTTTTGTTGATAATTTCACTGGAAACCACATTCTTTGAGAGGAGATTACTCCAAAAGCGCTCGTAATCTTCTGAAGGAATGGTTCCCGATTTGAGAGTACGAGGCATATTTCCAACGGATTCCTGAAAGCTATAACCGTACAACCGTTCGAAAGCCGGATTTACGAAGACAATGATTCCTGAAGGATCGGTGATAAAGATTGCATCGGGAGAACGTTCAATGCCTAATCGAAATTTGAGCAATGATTCTTCGGTTTTCTTGCGTTCAGTAATATCTGTAATCATACCGAGAATTGCTTTCCCGTTTTCGTACGGTATGAGTTTTGTCGTAATAATTACGTCATTCCGTTCCCCATTTTTTTTCAATACTGTATATTCATACGCTGGAACTTCTTCGCCTTCTGTATGTTTGCGAAACTTTTCCTTAAGAAGCTCTACATGCTCCGGAGCGGTTAATTTAAGGAAATCGAAATCAGGAGAATAAAACTCTTCTTTTGTATACCCCGTTTGCTCTTCACATTTTTCATTTACATAGACAACTTTCCCGTTATAGTTTATAAAAATCATATTAGGAGACTGATCGGCAAAAGTGCGGAATTTTTCTTCGGATTCTTTTAAAATTTCCTCTGCTTCTTTTCTTTCCGCAATATCCCTAATAATGCCCTGATAGAATTTCTTTCCTTCTATTTCAATAAGGCGTACGCTTAATTCGACAGGAAAAGTGCTGCCGTTCTTTCGCCGGTGAATCGATTCAAATGTAACTCCCTCATGCTCGATATCGGACTTGATTTTTTCCGGGAGTTCTTCAAGCGATATGATATGCAGATTTTTGATATTCAATGCCAGCATCTCGTCGCGTGTATATCCGTACGTTTCTAGCGCACGGTCATTGACTTCGATAATTTCAAGATTTTCATTTGCCAGAATATAAACATCGTGAGCATATTTGACCAAGTATTCGAAGTGTTTAAGTAACGCCAAACGTTCAATCTTTGCTTGATGCTGTTTGTTCTGCCACCAGATGTAAAGAAGTATACCTGATGCAAGAATAAAAATGATTGTTATTCCGCCAATCAACCAAGTATGAAACCGAAGTGGTGCGTAGATCTCCTCTTGATCCACTTTTGTAACTATAAACCAGGGGGAGTCAGGAATTCTTTTCATTACGGCAAGAACGGGAATTCCACGATAATCTATTCCTTCCACAATACCCTCGATGCCGCGCACCGCCATAGCTGCGGGCAGCTTTTCTTTTGAAACCGGCAGCTTCAATGCGGATAGTGTTTCCTTCCTATGACGAAGTTCGTTCAGGAAAACAACATCATCGCCGTCGCTTTCTATTAGTAGTGTCTCGGAGGAACGGCTCATCGCGGGCTGCAATTGAATAAGAGGAAACAATAACTTGTTTGGATCTATATTTAATAATAATACGCCAATCACACTGTTGGTATTCTTTTTGTTTATTAGAATTGGAGTAATGAGAGAGATTTGTATTTTTGATGAATCATCCGATCGATGGAAATCAGTAAGAATTACTTCCTTTTGAATAATTGCTTCCTTGATCAGTTCTCGGACCTGCGGTCGAATATCTTCTTCTGCAGCAGGATTTGAAAGACGAACGATTCCCATTGTGTCAAGTAACAAGGCGGCCGAGTATCCATAATGCTTAAGGAAAGATTGCAGCCATGAATTAACTTCATTTTTTCGATTCAATTCATTAGGCGACTGAAAAAAAGATCTTACCTGATTAGCAATAAGTATATTTTCAAAAATTATTCCAGCATCACCAAGCCGTTCATTTCTCCATTGAATAATTTGCTGGATTTTCAGATCTACAATAGCGGCAAGTTCATTCTGCTTCTCATCGATAATTCGTCTTTGTTGAAAGCGATAATAAGAATATGCTGCAATAGAAATACTTATTATCAGAAAAAGAAAAATAAGAATAAGTTTCCGTTGTGTTTGGCGCCCTTTTCTATCAACACTCATCTATTGTACCGATCTTCTTGAATGCTGTATTTATAGAATAATTCTCTTCTGCTCAACTATAAGAGATCTATATCATTTTTAAAGAGAAACAACTCAACATACATAAATATCTGCCGTATATAAAAAGTAATCCGGTACCACATACAATTTTTAAACCTATAAAAATTCGCATACGGAAGCAATAGACAGGAAATAATATGTATCCGGGTATCTTTACCGGGAACATCGTTGATAATCACCTGAATTATTAGAGATAAGCCATGTGATGCTTTCTGCTGCTGAATGAATTCTCCATATCGTATAATACAGATCTCTGCGTTTCAAAAGAGAGAAGCATTGCTTCTCGGCTATCTTCTCTTATATTTATTATTGGAAAATAAGTGTTTGTTCAATATATAGAAAGAACTTTTATGAAATTCATCACACGGTATCTCATTCTAATCTTCTGCATCGCTGCTGTAACAAATCAAATTATTGCGCAGGATTTAGCGGAAGAATTAAGCAGAGTAGGCGCTAAAAATGCTGCAAATTATGTAAGTCCGATCTTTAACGGCTTTGCGGGCGACTTGAATTCGGCATTCTATCATTCTGCGGATTTGCATGGCGTACTCGGATTTGATGTCGGTGTAAAAGTTGGATTAGCTATGATAAAAGATGCTGATAGGAAATATGATTTTGTAACACCGGATTTTATCAATATCAGCAATGGGGCTGTGCAGCTTCATGCCGGAGTCGATTATGATGCTGTTGTTCCAGGAGTGCCTACGGCTGTTGGTGATAAGAACACGAAATATTATGTTCGAGTAAAACCATCACTGGCAGGAAACGCATACACCGCGGCAAACGGTGGGAGTGATATCCTTTTTCAAATTCCTAACGGATTCGATCTGCCTGCAGTACCCATGCCTATGCCTCAAGCCGCAATCGGTTTGCCTTTTGGTTTAGAAGTCATGGTCAGATTCATTCCGACGGTTTCAGTCGCCGATGCCGGTAAATTTAATTATATGGGCTTCGGCCTCCGCTATAGTATCGATCAATGGATTCCAATGTGCCCCGTCAATATCGCCGCTCATTTCATGACGCAAAAAATGAATTTTAAATCGAATGATGATAAAGACATTTTTAAAGCGACCGGTTATGCTTACGGCGTTGAAGCAAGCAAGAAACTGCTTTTTATAACAGTGTACGGCGGCTTCCAGCTGGAAAAAGCTACATTTACACTCTCACAAATTGACGGCAAGTTTACCACACCTGACGGATCTGAAACACCGTTTACTATTCCTGAAATGACTTTTGACGGGAAAAATAAATCACGGGCAACAATCGGACTCCGTTTTCTGTTGGCTGTTGTAAATATACATGCCGAATACAATATCGCCTCTACTCCGGTATTCGCTGCCGGAATCGGTATTTCACTGCGTTAAAGATTTTTTCTAAGCTTTTTCGGCAAGGCTGGTTCTCAATAGAAATCAGCCTTTTTATTGTTTGGAAGAATCCCGGTTTCTATCAGAGCAACGGTAATAAGGGAAATCGGGATTCTTTCTAGGTTTTTTTTCTAATGAAAATTTCGTATCTTATTAATGCCTCAGGAATGAAGTTGAGACTGAGGCATTTTTATTTTCTATTGAGGAAAAATGCAAGAAATCAAGAACATACGAAATATCGCAATTATTGCACACGTTGACCACGGCAAGACAACGCTCGTGGATTTTATGCTGAGACAGACAGGAACCTTCCGTGCCAATCAGGATATGGGCACACGCGTGATGGACTCCAACGACCTGGAAAAAGAACGCGGCATTACTATCCTGGCAAAGAATACCGCTGTCATGTACAAAGATCCAAAGACAAACGAAATATTTAAAATCAATATTGTGGATACTCCGGGCCACTCTGATTTCTCCGGCGAGGTAGAACGCACGCTTAAGATGGTCGATGGCGTCCTTTTACTTGTTGATGCCGCCGAAGGACCGTTGCCCGGAACAAAGTTTGTACTTAAAAAATCGCTGGATCTCAATCTCCGGCCTATTGTCGTCATTAATAAAATTGATAGAAAAGATGCGCGCGCGCACCAGGTACTCGACGAAGTATTTGAACTGTTCCTTTCGCTTGGAGCGCATGATCAGCAATTAGATTTTCCTATAATTTATTGCATTGCAAAACAAGGAATAGCAAAAAAAGAAATGGATCAAGAAAGCACAAATCTTGAGCCGCTCTTTGAAGCGATTATCAATCGTGTTCCTCAGCCTGCCGGAGATCCTACAGGTCCGTTTCAGATGCTTGTTACAACAATCGACTATAACGACTATCTTGGCCGTCTCGGAATTGGCCGTGTATCACGCGGCAAGATTCTTCTCGGCGGACCAATGAAGATTGTTCATAGAGATGGATTGGTGGAAGATGCACGTGTTACAAAAATTTATACATTCCAGGGGTTGAAACGTATTGAAGTCGAGGAAGCGGGAACAGGCGATATTATAGCCGTTGCCGGAATGGAAGACGTTGATATAGGCGAGACTATTGCCGATGCATCTGACCCAACACCATTGCCGTTTGTAGCTATTGAAGAACCCACTCTTTCTATGAATTTTATCGTGAATAACTCGCCTTTTGCCGGACTTGACGGAAAATATGTAACCACGCGCCACCTTGGTGAACGGTTAACACGTGAACTTCGTTCAAATGTCAGTTTAAAAGTGGAATTAACAGATTCGCCGGATGTCTTCAAAGTGAGCGGTAGAGGTGAATTGCACCTGGGTATTCTTATAGAAACAATGCGGCGTGAAGGATACGAATTTCAGGTCTCGCGGCCCGAAGTCATTCTCAAGCGAATCGACGATGTAGTCTGCGAACCAATAGAGCATGTGATCATCGATGTACCGGATGAGTTTGTAGGCGTTGTCATAGAAAATCTCGGTAAACGTAAAGGCGAAATGCGGCATATGCTGCAAAACCAGGGCAATACGCGCCTTGAATTTCTGGTGCCCGCACGCGGATTAATTGGATTTCGATCGGAGTTCATGACTCAGACAAAGGGTACGGGCATTCTCCATCATATCTTTCATGGATATGAACCATTCAAAGGCGAACTTTCACACCGGACACGCGGTTCATTAATTGCGCTGGAAAACGGCGATTCAGTTGCATACGGAATGTGGAAATTACAGGGACGTTCTACATTTTTCATCGAACCGGGAATTAAAGTTTATGCAGGTATGATCGTCGGAGAAAATTCCCGCGAATACGACATGGTCGTTAATGTCTGTAAAACGAAGCAATTGACAAATATGCGTGCTTCGGGTTCCGATGAAGCTGTACGTCTTGAGCCGCCGCGAAAACTTACACTTGAACAGGCAATCGAGTGGATCGGTGAAGATGAATATGTGGAAGTGACTCCCAAGTCTATCCGTCTTCGAAAAAAGTATCTTGACCATAATGAACGCAACCGTATATCCAGGAAAAAAGCAGAAACAATAGAAGAATAATATTTTCTCATTTATGTGATTGAGCGAATTTGTGATTTATCGATTTAACAACAGTTTCATTCATCACTATTTTTAAATTTGGTTTTATATTTGTTCTTTATCAGGTTTTCTGATTTCTGTTTTTCTGATTTTAATTTTAAAAATGTTTTCCTCCCGCACAGATTGGAATACTGCACCTAACAGACTTTCCTGTCTGGCGGCAGAAAAACGCCTTCGAGGAGAACTAATTATTGATCTTACCGAGTCGAATCCCACGAAATGCGAATTTTCATATCCAATCCGGGAAATTCTTAATGCACTTAGCACACAATCCGTAACATCTTATCAACCGGAATCATTCGGACTTCTAAGCGCTAGAAAAGCTGTCGCAGAATATTATGCCGAAAGCGGTAATCCAATAACACCTGAAAACATTATTCTTACATCAAGCACGAGTGAGGCGTACTCTTTTCTCTTTAAACTTCTCTGCAATGTAGGCGATGAAGTTGTAGTCCCTCAGCCAAGTTATCCGTTGTTTGAATATTTGTGTCAGCTTAATGATATTACGCTCCGAAATTACCAGCTTGCGTATGATGGTGAGTGGCACATAGACTTCGAATCTCTACAAAAACAATTCACAAACAGAACGAGGGCGATTGTCCTTGTTCATCCAAACAATCCCACAGGCTCGTACCTCAAGCAGGACGAATATGACCGTATTTATATGCTTGCTTCCACACATGACTTTTCGATAATCGCTGATGAAGTTTTCGGACCGTATGATATTTCGCCGGATGTCCGCCGGGCACATTTTGCAAAAAATCAATCGTCGGTTCTGCTGTTCTCTCTAAACGGTATATCAAAACTTATAGGACTTCCTCAATTAAAACTTTCCTGGATCATCACTTATGGAAGCTCTCCACATATAACGGAAGCACTCAAGAGATTGGAAATTATAAGCGATACATTTCTCTCTGTTAATACTCCTGTTCAACTCGCTATTCCAAAACTTCTTTGTTATTCTTCAGATATGGAGAATCAAATTCGTTCGCGTATTAGGGCTAACTATAGATTATTGCAAGGCATTTTTGCGGGATCAAACATATCGGTGCTTCGTATTGAGGGCGGATGGTATGCAATAATGCAGTTACCTCGAAAAAAAAGCGATGAAGAATGGGCAGAACAAATTCTTCTTCAAAAGAATATTATTGTTCAACCGGGCCATTTCTATGATTTTGGACTGGAATCCTGCATTATCGTCAGCCTTCTTCCGATTTCAGGAATTCTAAAAGATGCATTTGAAAATATATGCCGGTTTATTCAAGAAAATTAGATAAAATGCCGATTTATATTTTCCTCATGTCCGTTAAAAGAAAAAATAATTATTCCTAATTTGTTTTTTCGCGTCTTTTCTAAAAAGCGAATGCAAAAAACCTTTGCTTTTTTCATTTTAATATTCAGATTGACTCTGTTCTTAAATTCGTATACTTTCTTTCTCAAGAACAACATATTTAAGGAATCATTTTATGCCTTTAGAGCCTGATGAACGAATAGCCCGTGTTTCTGCACTTTTACGTCAAGTTGATGAAGACGTTAGAGCGAAAAAACTTGAAGACGCACTCGATCATATCCGTAAGGTTTACGAGTTCGACATCAAAAACGTCTATGCGCGCGCATACGAAGAACGCATTCTCATTATGATGATGGAGAAAGAACGTGAAGTTGCCGTAATCGAAGCAAAACAACAGGCCGCTAAACAGGTAGATCAGGAAGTCAAGCGCCAGCTCAAAGAATTTTATGAACATCAGGAACTTGACACGCAGAAAAGAAAAGAGAAAGAAAAAACGGAACAATTATTGGAAGATCGCGCCCGCAAAGCATCCGTGAGTGAAGCACAAGAGGTAGCACATAAAGATTTAACCGCCATTGAAAAAGAGACAGCAAAGCGAATTGAAGAACTTGAGAAAAGATTGATTGCGCAGATACAGAAAGTAGCACCTGGAACATCTTCTACTGCTACTACCACTGAGGCAGAAATGATCCAGGCAGAAACCGAGCGTAAAAAAATTCAGGAAGAAGCCTTCCTCAAGATGAAAGAGGAACAAAAACGCACTCAGGAAGAACTGATACAGAATATGGAGGAGGAGCGTAATACGCTTTTGGAGCGTGAGCGGGAAAAAGCAAAACAGCAGGAAATAGATGCTTACCGAATGCTCATGAAGCTGATGATACAACTCGCTGTTCCTGCTGAAATGCAAACCTCACTTCTTCAATCCCTGAGAATATCTTTCTCCATCAATAATGCAGAGCATGTGGAAGTGGAGCGCTCGGTGCAGGTAAGCGCATATATCGACGCTGTACGAGCACTCTGGCAAACCGGCAAACCGACGGAAGAAGATTCCGTACATCTCAAGAACCTCCAGCAGTTCTTTAAAATTTCGGATGATGAACACATATCCATTACGAAGCAGGTCAAGAAAGAATTAGGCCTGCCGGACGAAACTGCGGTCATTGTCATAATTGATGACGATGTCTCTATACGCAAATATGTAGAGCACATTCTCAAGAAAACATATCTCAATGTTATTACAGCAGAAAGTGCGGAAAGCGCATTAAAAGAGATAGAGAATATTTCACCTTCTCTTATTATTAGCGATGTCAATCTTGGCGCCGGTGTTATGAGCGGTTTCACGTTCTACGAAAAAATTGCCGCAGGCACATACGGAGACAGACTTAAATCAGTTGCATTCGTACTGATGAGTTCTATGGAAGGCGAGTTCTTCGTAAGAAGCGCTAAACAACTCGGTGTGAAAGCATATCTGCCAAAACCGTTTACAAAGGAATCTATGGAAGCGACGATAAAACAAGCACTGGGATAAAGAAGTTTATCTTCAAACCATGCATTAAATACGTTCGCACTGATCGGCGGGGATCCAGCCTACTTTCCCGTCGGCGAGCGTAATCTTCACCCAATCGGCAACTGAATCAGTGAGTTTCACCTTCACTCCTTCATGAATTACAAATGCATCTACGCTATTAGCATCGGGGGACGACTTTGCAGTCACGATCTGTGCGGTGATAATCGCCTTATCCTGCGTTGTCTCCTGAAATGATTGAATACCCAGCATAGCTGCCCAGATAACAACCGATATAAAGGACACGAAGAATATTGTTCGGGCAACACGAAGGAAATCCGCCCGTAAAATGAAGTACATCGCTGCAAGTGATCCGAAAAGAAGTATCCAGCTTAGAATAAAAAAGAATTTAACTTTTTCAGGCGATATTAGAGAACCGATGGCACGCATCCACTGAATAAAAAACATTTCCGGCACGGGTTCAATACGATCGATTGTCTTGAGATACACGAGCTTTAGATTGTGAGTTATGTCGGGATCATTCGGCTGCAATTGAGCAGCACGTTCATATGAGAGAATAGCCCGGGCAAGCTGCTCATTCCGATAATATGCATTGCCCAAATTATAATAGAGCTCGGCGCTTGAGTATCCTTGTTTGATGATACGTTCATATTCTTTTACCGCATCTTGATACTTTCCTGCACGGTAAAGTTCATTTCCGCGATTGAACACATCTTCCGGAGTCTGCGCCCATCCCGCGCTCACAATCAGAGCACTGACTCCGATAATAATTATCCACTGAAGATATTTCATTACGTACCTCGTTTACTGAAAGTCCGCTCAATACCATTGATAGCACCGGCAGCGATATCGAGCAATTCTTTTCGTGTTTCGGCCGTATCAGAAGCCGGTGCAAAACGAGCGAACTCTGCGCGTTCTATACATGTTTTTAATGATCGAATAATCTCTTCTTTCACACCGTACTGCCGTAATTGTTCAACTGCTGCATCCACGGCAAAGTCAGCTTTTGCAGTTCTGAGTTTATGCTCAAGGTAATCCGTAAGCGCCTTAAGAATCTCAGCATGATAACTCTCGGTATTCCCCTGTTCAAGCAGTGCATGTGCTTTTTTGAGACGTCGCGACGCTTCACGCCCTGCTGTCTCAAATAAAAGCCGGGGCATATCACCATAGATTTTTTCCATCCTTTTACGGAAAAACCATGCTCCGGCAAATACAATCGGCGGCAGCACCATACAAAATACAAACCACTTTGAAGAGCCCGAATTATCTTTTAGCTGAAGATTTTCGATAGAAAGTTTAAGAAAACGAATATCTTCTCCGAGTATCCGAACATCTTCTTTCGAAATAGTGCTCACATTGCTACCGGAATATTCTTTGCCCGGTTCAATGGAAAATTCGAATCGTGAAGAATGAAGCGTAATATATTCTTTCCTATCAAGGTCAAAATAGACAAATACCATCGGTTCGATAATACGTTGACCCGCATTACGCGGAATGAGCAGATATTCCGCAATTTTCTTCCCGCGAATAACACCGCCGTCACGTGAAATATCTTCCGAAATTTCCGGTTCGTACGATTCAATATCTGCAGGCAATTGCGGTTTGGGAAGTGTAACCAGCTTGATGTTGCCGGACCCTCCTACTGCTACTTTCAATGTAATAGGATCACCCGCTTTCACACTTTTTTTATCCACACTTGCATTGAATGTAAACCGTCCGATAGCACCAGAAAATCCGGATGGCGCATTGATCGGAAGAGGATCAACGGTGATCACAAGCGGATTGGATTTCACTTCCAGATTTTTCGTCTGGACTTGTTGGAAGAACGGATCATTGAAGAACTGATCAAACGGATCATTACTCCGCCGTTTCATTTGAACTTGTACGGCACAACGAACTTCGAGCGGCGCAATTCTTAGATTACCGGCCTGAGTGGCAAATAATGCCGTCTTTTTTATCACCACAGAACGATATTTCTTGCCGTTAAAGGTCTCGTTCTTTTGGACAGGCTGCTTTGGCATATCAAAGTCTTCACCCCAGAAACCGTCAAACGCCGGTGCTTTTGCTAGTTCGTACTTGGTAAGTGAAACGCGCCAATACAACTTGAAGGTTATAATTAATTGCTCACCGAGCCTAACACGCTGTTTGTCTGAAAAAGCTCTAACTATCAAATTATCGCCAATATCAATGCTGGACTGCTCCTGTTGTTTCTGCTGCTGTTTTGGCTTACCTTTTGTGACCTCAATTTGAATCGAATTTGACTTCAGCGTTTTTCCCATATACTCAATTGTTGCCGAACCGATAGTGAATTTTCCTGTCTGACGTGCATAAAGAATATAGGAATATGCAATTGAAGCAGACATTTGGCCGTTGATCCACTGCATATTCGTCGATTGATTTGGCCCCGAAATGACGACAAATTGATTCAAGTCCGGAGCTTTCAGATTCCTAACGTTATTAACATCGCTTCCATTGAATGTAAAAGTCAATCGAAATTGTTCTCCTGCTGCCACACTCATCGGATCCGCTTCGACAGTAAACGTCCCATCCTGTGCTTGCAGAAAGGCAGCAAAGAATAGAATAAAAAACAATACATTTATATGCGGAAAATATTTTCTTTTGATATTTGTCATCTTTCTTAACGGCTTTTAACCACAAGTTCTTTACAAACAGCAAATCGTTTTCTATCGACTGCTCATAGTTCCGACTCTACCAGTCCTTATCTACTTTCACTCTCACTGCTTCCCGTTTACGGAGGTTCTTTTGAATTTCCTTTTCGTTGTTACGCAGTGCCTCCAAGATGCGATCTGCTTCCTGTTTGGGCATCTGGTTCTTTTTCTGAGGCTGCGGCCGATCCTGTTTCCGTTGTTCCGGTTTTTGTTGTTGATTCTGCTGCTGATTTTGCTGCTGTTGATTCTGTTTTTGATCTTGCTGCCGGTCTTGTTTTTGATCCTGCTTCTGCTGTTTTTGTTGTTCCTGCTGTTTCAGCTTTTCGCGCGCCATCTGCAGGTTATACCGCGCATCGTCATCATTAGGATTTAATTTTAACGAACGTTTGTATGCTTCGACTGCTTCCTGAAACCTGTTCGAACTATACAATGAGTTTCCCAGATTGTAATATGCAACAGCTCGTTCTTCAGAAGATTTCATAACCGCGCCGGAGCTGCCGTATTCTCTCAGAGCTTCATCAAAACGCTGCTGTTTATAGTACGAGTTGCCAAGATTGAATTGCGCTTCCTTCGACTTAGGATTCTTTTCCAGTGCTTTCTTGTATTCCACTTCGGCATCGGTGTAGCGACCTTTTTCATACACGCGGTTTCCTTCACTTATATGCGAACGGATTGTCTGAGCCATCGAGCTTTCCGAGAATACCGCAAAGAAAATTATTGCCGCCGTAATCGGCAATAATTTCTTAAGTCGAGCAACAAGTTTACCGCGCCGCGCGGAAAGCATAAGCTCAAGGATTAGAAAAAGGATTGCAACCGTCAGCGGATACTGGTACCGTGTTTCATATCCTGTAACCTGTTTTGTTCCAAATTCCACTTTTTCCAAAGAGCAAAGCTCGTCAAAAATATCGTCGATTTCATTACCGCCGCTCGTTGCCCGGTGATATGTTCCGCCGGTTATCGACGCAATTTGTTGAAGCATAGTTTCGTCCAGTTTGGAAAGAACAATACTTCCCGACCGGTCGCGTTTATAATCGATACGTTCTCCATTTTGATTATTAATTGGAATCGGGCCTCCATCGGTTGTTCCCATTCCAACTGAATAAATCCGCACACCGGCTTTCTTTGCATCTTCTACAGCACCCATTACATCACCTTCAGTATTCTCTCCGTCGGAGACGATAACAATTGCTTTTTGAGTCGGTACATCTTTTGAGAACGATTTAAGAGCGACTTCAACGGCGCTTCCTATCATTGTACCCGGGATAGGCACTGCATCTACATCGATGGCAGATAGAAATAAATCCGCTGCGGCGTAGTCGGCAGTAAGCGGAAATTGCACAAATGCATCGCCTGCAAAAACAATCATACCGACACGGTCGCCAGTAAGTTTCCGCAGAAGTTCCGATATATCCCGCTTTGCCTTCTCCAGCCTGCTCGGCCGTATATCTTCCGATTTCATACTCAGCGAGACGTCGAGTGCAACAAATAAATCAATACCTTCTCGTTTCACTTCTTCCAGCCGGGTTCCTACCTGCGGATTTGCGATGGCAAAAATCAAGCAAGCGAGAGTCAAAAGAACAAGCAGCTGCTTGATCATTCGCATTGCTAAACTGGCTTCGGGGGCAAGCTGCGTAATGAGATTATCTCCGATGAATTTTCGCAGCTGTTCTGTCCGCCGTAAATTAAGGAAAAAGAACGCTGCACCGATTGCCGGTACTAAAATTAAAAACCAGAGATATTCGGGATATTCAAATCTTAACATAAGCGTTCAGATATCAGTTATCAGCCCTCAGCTTAAGAATCAATGATGCAATCATTTTCTTTACTTCAATCACACGAGTGAGAATATCTTCATATTCAGATTCAGCAATGTTCTCGAGTTCATAAGAGAGAAGCAGCAGATATTCAACTTCGCATGCTGATCCCATCGCTATTTGGAGAAAGCGCCGGAATTCAGATACACTTCTGCCACAACCTTCAGCAATATTTGTCGGGATCGAACTAGCGGCACGTCGCAACTGGCTTACCAAACCATAAATTTCTTCTTTAGGAAATTTTTTAGTGGCCTTATAAATTAAAAGTACAAGTGCGTGTGCTTTCTCCCAAACCTTTAATTGTCTGAAATCTTTCATTATTCGTATACTTCTTTCACTGACATCTGAACACTGACTGCTGACAGCTCTTACGGATTCTTCCTCAACAATGTATTCGCTAATAATATTTCTAATAAAAATGCGATAAGACCTGCAATTAACCAGCCTCCGTATAATTCCGAGTACCGCTTATAAGCCATCACTTCTATTTTTGTCCGTTCAAGCTGGTCAATTTCTTTGTAGATTGCTTTCAATTTTCGATTATCTGTGGCACGATAGTATTTACCGCCGGTCATTTCCGCCACTTGTGTAAGAACTTTCTCATCGAGATCAACCGGAATCATCTGGCGACGAATACCGAACGGCGTCTGCACTGGATACGGCGCTTCGCCTCGTGCTCCAACACCAACCGTGTAAATACGAATATTATACGTCGCAGCAATCCGGGCTGCAGTGATTGGGTCGATATTGCCCCGGTTGTTAACACCGTCTGTCAGCAGGATCATTACCTTGCTTTTCGCCTTGCTGTCCTTTAAACGATTTACCCCGTTAGCGATAGCAAGACCGATAGCTGTGCCATCGGCAATCATTCCGTTTTTTACATCGCGTAAAAGACTCTTTAATACGGCATAATCGGTTGTAAGCGGGCATTGTGTAAAACTTTCAGCAGAGAATACTACAAGGCCGATACGATCGTTCATACGGCCGTCGATAAACTCCGATGCAACTTTTTTTGCCGCATCTATTCGATTAGGATTAAAATCTTCCGCCAGCATGCTGCCGGAAAGATCCAGTTCAAGCACGATATCAATTCCTTCGGTTGAGATGCTCTGTTTATCCGATATCGACTGCGGCCGTGCCAGCGCAATTATAAACAGCACGATTGCCGTCATACGCAGTCCGAGAGGTATATATCTCATTTGTTCACGTATTGTCCTTGGAATTTTACCTAAGACCTGCAACGAAGAGAACTGTAAAATCACATTCATTTTTGCGCGGCGCCACCATAAGTAGTATCCGATTGCCGGTAACAACAGCAGCAGCCATAAGAATACAGGATTCGCAAACTTATCACCGAACATCGGCAGTGGCCTCCTGTGATTGTGGTTCTGTCTCGGTAGAAATCTTCGGCACCATCACACGAACAATTGCGTATGACGAATGCATCTCTTTTATATTTTCCTCCGGTATCGGTTGATACTTAGCAAACTTCACCAAATCGGCAGTCAGGAAAAATGAATCTATTTCTTTCCAGACCAGCAATGCTTCAGGAATATGCTTCATTTGCACTAAGATTTCATCCGTCGTCATCTCGAGTGCGATGATATTCCATCGCCGTTCAAAGAACCGCCGGATAATCTCTGTAATTTCCGAATAGTATTCTTTTATTAATCCCTGCTGCCATAATTTCTTTTCTTCAAGCACACGCAACGCTGTCAATGCTTCCCGGTGAGGCGGGATAACTACCCTAACATCGTCTAAAATGTCTTTCTTTGCCTTCATTTTTCGCCAGTAATAGTAATACCCGACTGCAATTGCGGCAAGAATGATTAACGCAATCAGGTACGGCAGAAAATCTTCAAATAACCATGGCGCACTCATCGGCGGTTTAATATCTTTAATATTACCCTTAGGATCGATAGCGATGCCTGTAATGTTTAAGAGGAGTGAATTTGTGAAAGCTTTATGTATGCTTGTATCTCTTTTCACTTTGTAATCAAACTCTATCGGTGGTAAAAATGCTTTTCCGGAATCAATGGTCGTTAAGCGGATCAGCCATTGCAGGTCTGCGCCCTGTCGTTTTGTTGCGATGACTTCAAAAAAACCGACGCTGTCCTTTATCATCGGCACAATCGAATCAATCGCTGCATCTGATTTTCCCGAGATAAGCACATCAATCCAGCTGCCGATCTGGTACGTGTCGGTATTTGTTCTTGCATTTAATCGGATTTCCTGTGCAAATGAACCACTTGCAATATTAATAAGTAGAAATATAATGGCCAGGAATCGCATTTTTATTTTCGATAGACTTCCAATTTATCAAAATTTATATTTGCCATTTATTCTTTCACCAGCAAACAACAATTAACTATTAACCAATCACCATCTTCTCTCCCTCAACCGGAAGAAATCAATCAAAGGTTTGAGATAAGGCTGATCAAGACGAACTTCAATATCATCAAGCCTTGATTTAATAAAGAGCGATTGCCTTGCTTCGTGCATTTTATGATTTAAATGCCGGTAAATCGACCGCACGCGTGCATCTGAAGTATCGATTATTCTGGCAGCGCCCGATTCGGCATCACGTAAATGCACAAGTCCGACATCAGGAAGTTCTTTCTCCCGCGGATCTTGCAGTACAACACCGATCAAATCGTGCCGTTTGCCTGCGATACGGAGTGCGGCTTCATAGTCGCTATCCATAAAATCTGAAATCACGAAAATAATACTACGCTTTTTCTGAACATGGTTAAGATATTCCAATGCTGTCCTGATGCTGGTTGCCGGACGTGCCGGTTCGAACGAAAGCAACTCGCGTACAATCCGAAGCGCATGTCCTCGCCCCTTTCGCGGAGGAACAAATTTTTCAATACGGTCGGTAAAAAGTATCAATCCGACCTTGTCATTGTTTTTCATTGCAGAGAAAGCAAGTATAGCGCTTAATTCCAATGCAATATCCCGCTTCAATGCAGATTGTGAACCGAAAAACTGCGATCCGCTCATATCTACCACCAGCATGACCGTCAATTCTCGCTCTTCTTCAAAGATTTTAACAAACGGATGATTGAAACGAGCAGTCACGTTCCAATCGATCATACGCATGTCGTCGCCGTATTGGTACTCGCGCACTTCGGAAAATTCCATGCCTCGCCCCTTGAAAACCGAATGGTATTCACCGGAAAAGACCTGATTCACCAATCCCCGTGTGCGTATCTCCAACTGCCTGACTTTTTTTAGAAGTTCTTTTGTTTCCATTTAGCTGTCAGTGGTCAGTCATCAGTTATTAGTAATTAACTTTTCCAAAATCTATTGTTTTCAATCCGCAATCATCTAATCACTTAATCATCCAATCACCAAATCGACGATCATTAAATCGAAAACCACAAAATTGTTTATGGAACTTCCACATTATTCAGAATTTCTATCACAATCTGCTCCGGTGTAATCTCTTCCGCTTCCGCTTCATACGTGACGGCAATACGATGACGCATAACATCGGGACAAACAGCGCGTACATCTTCAGGGATAACATAACCGCGCCGCTTTATAAATGCATGTGCTTTTGCAGCCAACGCCAGGTTAATTGAAGCGCGCGGCGACGCTCCGTAGCTGATCAGCGGTGCAAGCTTGTCTAATTTGAAATTCTTCGGTTCACGGGTCGCAAACACAACATCGAGAATATAGCGTTCGATCTTTTCATCCATGTACACCTGTTTTACTACCTCACGGGCAGAAAGGATTTCTTTTGTGGATACGACAGCTTTTACATTCTTTTCATTTCCCAGAACATTCTGCCGCATTATAAGCAGTTCTTCTTCGCGCGACGGATAACCGATTTTTACTTTCAGCATAAAGCGGTCAACCTGCGCTTCCGGAAGCGGATATGTTCCTTCCTGCTCTATTGGATTTTGTGTAGCCAGTACTAAAAACGGTTCTTCAAGCTTGAATGTTTCTTCACCGATAGTAACCTGTCGTTCCTGCATAGCTTCGAGCAGTGCACTCTGTACTTTGGCCGGCGCCCTGTTTATTTCGTCTGCAAGAATGAAGTTTGAAAATAAGGGCCCTTTACGCGTAAAGAATTTTCCATCTTTTTGATTGTATATCATCGTTCCGACAAGATCTGCAGGAAGCAGGTCGGGTGTAAATTGGATACGCTGGAATTTCGCATTGACAGCCGCCGCCAGAGTTTTTATGGCAAGTGTTTTTGCCAGTCCCGGAACACCTTCCAAAAGAATGTGCCCGTTGCATAACAAACCTATTAGCAGCCGGTCTACCATATTTTTTTGGCCGACTATGACCTTACCGACTTCCGATGTCAGCGATTCTACAAACGTGCTTTCACGCTGAATCATTTCATTGATTGTCTTAATATCCACAGTGTACTCCTCTTAATTTAAATATGACATTCTTCAATTCTACTGACGAGGAAATGAACAAAACTGTTCCCGCTTTTTTTGATGAAAACGAATCGAGCCACGAGACAAATTCAACTTGGAACCTGCTGGTGGCTCGGCAACTCTTCAACACTTAAAATCTTTACACAATATAAAATGTAATAAGAATTCACAAGCGATGCAACGAAATGAGAGCAGGAGAATATTGCTAAAACTTTAATAAAAATAGGACTTTAATAAATGTCAATCTTTAGAGTCCATTTCGCAACCTGACTTATATCGAAACATTCATTTTTCGTTCATCTGGGAGCTGCCTGCCCGCCGAAGCATAGCGTAAGCGCGGCTCGCCCGCCTTTCAACAACCGGCCCGCTATGCATTATATTGGGAAAACCGGCGAGCAAGCAGGTGCAGAAAGTGAATCCAGGGTAAGGGCTTATGTTTAAGCTGCAATTTATTAGGTCTAACAAGATGAAAAATTGAAAAATATTTCATATATTAGCTTAAATTTATTTATGAGCAATTATGACTCTTACTAAAACAAAACATCATGTAACAATAGCACGGAGAGATTGGGAAAAAATGAAAACCAATCCGGCCGTGAGTGAGGCAATAGAACTCCTTGAGGATGTTTCTGATCTCGAAAAAGCAAAAAAAGTTCGCGGTAAAAGTATGACCATAGAACAATATAAGAAACGCCGTGGCATACAAAGTTCTCATTAAACCTTCTGCTCAGAAGGATCTCGACGCTCTACCTGAAACCGAGGTTATAAAGATTCTTTCAAAGATTTCTAACTTAGGAAGCTAACCCCGCCCTGTCGGCGTCCAAAAGCTTCATGATCAAGAAGGTTATAGGATTCGATCAGGAAATTATCGAATACTTTTTGAAGTGAACGACTCAGGCAAAACTGTATTGATTTATAGAATTAAACACCGAAAAGAAGTATATCGGTAATAATATTTATGCCGATTGTGATTCGGTTCCCAAAGCTGGCAATAACATGCCTTTTGTAGATGTTATTTGTGCATCACTTCTCCAAAGGGGCCCTTCGGACATGATAATCGACAGCGATAATAATTTGTAGCGTCCCTGCCTGCGGTAGGCAGGCGACTCGTAGTCAGCCGGAGGCGTGGGAATGTAACGCTCGAAGAGGGTTTCCTTATTTTATTACCTCATTCGTCCCGTTACGAACGGAACTCTACAAAAACCCTTCGGGTTTCGTATAATAAGCCGTCGAATTTATTCGATTGTGATTTTAATCCGTAGAGTCCGACACTCTGTCGGACATTCCTGCATAATCATAAATTGTATCACACTACGTGTGATTTTGTAAAATGCCTCCGGCTGAATGGGACTCTACAAAAACCCTTTGGGTTTCGTTTAGTTAGCCGTTGAATTTATTCAACGGCATCCGATAGATTGTTTTGACGACGTAGGCGTCATACGTTTATAGAACCGTAAACAAAGATAACACACAACTCCATAGGAGTTAAACACCTACGGCGTTCTATTGTTATCGTGTTTTTTCGGTTACAAACGTTCAACTCTTACGGAGCTGATAAGATTTCAAACATTCAACACAAAATCCTTCGGATTTTGTATAACTAGAAGTCGATTTTAGCGCAGCCATCACTTTGTGATAATCGACGGTCGAGATGTTTCGTAGAATCCGATCATCAGATCGAATAATAATAACATAATTACATAAACATACAAAATAGTCCGGTCGGTGACCGGACTCTACGCTATACGATGAATCATACTTTTGTTTATCACAAAATCCTTTGGGTTTCGATAAGCAAGAAGCCCTGTTTTACTGGAATTTTATTCAGCACATTCTTTATCCATATACCAATTATCTTCGTAATTCTGATAATATGTTTTCTTAATTTCCTCCAGTGAGTTTGTTGGAGATAATCTAAGAAAACGATACGAACATTTATCATACCAAGGGAGAGTAAGGAACACATTTCCTTTTTCATCAACTGATAATACGATAACACCAATTTTATCAAAAGACTTTAAAGCTTTTTCTATATAATCAGTTTCCTTTTTTGTTAGTAATATACCTTTTTCTTCACTAAAGGCTCTTTCTATTGAAGTTATACTTTCTGTAAAATAATTTATTTCTATTTTATATGTCGAACCTCTGTAAGTAACGAAGTACACTCCTTTCCTATTTACGATACTCATATCATTAAACTCCGCATAATCTATCTCTTTTAGAGTGTTGAATTTTTCTTGAAGGCTCTCATAGTGTGTACAACTATTAATGAAAGAAAGATATAATAAAAATATGCTAAGCATAGTTCTCATTTTCTTAACTTTCTATAATTGTTTTTTTGTGCATGATATGTTCCTTTAATAATTGAGCGTTGGTCATCTTTTGAATCCCATTGTGACGGATAACCATTTCGTCTCGCATTTAGTAAACTATTTAAATGTGCTCCCATCTGTAATTCTCCATATCCAAAACCAGCTGCATACCCACTTGCAGCCCATAAATAATTTCCAAAATTCATGAAATTATGAGCAGTATTATCACCTTCTGGTAAGAACAACGAATTTGATTTATCATCCCCTGTAAAATTTGCATTAGGATATTTTTCAGGCAGTATTGAAAATGAATAATCAAATTTTCCTCCTCCTTGACTTTCCAATCCAAAATTGATTTTTCCGGATTCAAATGCACCTTGTTCACTTAGCATCGATTGTATTTCATTTTCACTAACAAAAACGAGTTTATTTATCGTTCCATTATCTATATCCATGGCATCATTTAAAGGATCGGCAAAATCAACGAACTTATATAAATCAGATTCTAAACCATCGCCGGTTTTTTCTACAGTATGTATAACGATTCTATGAGTTCCTTCGGCAGAAATTTTCTGCTTATAATTTCCATTGTTATCAAATTGATACCAATCCTTCCCCTTAGGATCAATCAGATTTATTGGATTATTGGCAACATAATTATACGGACTCCATCCCGGATACTTCTCCGCCAGCGGATCCACCGCCATCCATCTTCCTATCCAACTATCATAATACCTTGCACCGAAATAGTCAAATCCCGTCTCAATATCGCGTTCTTTGCCGGTGAATTTGTATTTACCATTTGTTCCCGATACCAGACTTCTTCCCGCTAACTGCAAACCCCACGGGTCATAATCGTCATAACTTTTTACATCTCCGGTTACATCTACCGTCACCCTTATACTTCCCAAATGATCCTTAACATAATAATACCGCTTTAATTGAAGGGAAAAATTTGCTGTTAAGGTTCTATATCCTATTACAGTAAAAGTATATGTAGAATTTGTCGAAACTAAACTTCCGTTTTCAGTCCAGTTTATAAAATCATATCCCGTGGCTGGAGTTGCTCTTACTGTTACCAAAGTTCCTGACATATATTTTCCTCCTCCGCTCGTCGTTCCGCCTTTTAATGGATTTGACTTGGTCGATATTCTGGCGATAGTGCAGGGAAGGGCGGTCCCGTTCACAATGTTCGATGGACCAGACCAATTACCATAGTCATCTCCTGCTATTACATAATAACTATGATTAGTTCCACAAAGTACCCCGACAGAGAAACTGTTTGTATGAATTGTTACAGGAATAACTGTTCCATCTTGATAGACATTGTATACGGTTGCAGCGGTGACTGTGTTCCAGGTAAGATTAATATTTGTTTGAGTCGTTCCAGTTACTTTAAGACCTGTAGGGGCTACGAGAGTGCATGTAAGGGCCGTCCCGCTCACCGTGTTCGAGGCACCAGACCAACCACCGACATTTCCTGCTATTACATAGTAACTATGAGTAGTTCCACAGGATACTCCAACAGAGTAACTGTTTGTATAAATCGTTACAGGAATAACTGTTCCATCTTGATAGACGTTGTATTGGGTTGCACCTGAGACGGTGTTCCAGGAAAGATTAATATTTGTTTGAAGTGACGCGAAGAAAATTTTCTCCAACTTGCCTTAGTAGAATAAGCAAGCCCATTCAAATTCATTTTACCTAAAATTTATTTTATTGTCAAATAATTTTCTTTGAAAGCGTAGTACATATCGGTGGTTTATTTAGGGTAACGAACCGCAATTTTCAGCCAATCTGATGAAGGAAGTACGGCTTGGCAGACCTGCAAGGGTAAAAGACCATTATAGAATCTCCGAACACCTCGACAATCAGTATAGGGCTTTAAGCGTAAATAGTTCCTATATAGGTTCTGATACTGGAACGCCGTCTCGACAGACTGGAAAGCTTCGATGGTTTTCAATCTTCTTTCAAATTGTTTGTTTATATTCTCTGCCCGTACGCTAGTCTTCAAGATCTGAGGATCACGTTGATGTTCCAACAGTGCATCCCAGTGCGAAGCTATAAAGCGTATGACGTTCCCATAGCGCTTGTTGTAAGCTCTGCGAAAGCTTTTCAAACAACGTTCGCTGGTCTCTCGCGTGCGTGCAAAGATACATTCTCGAAACCTCTCCAACAAGAGGCTCTTCTCTTGATATGTTGCATCGATTTCTGTCAACTGCGTTTTCAAGCTCTGAAGCGTCTTGTTCGTATCATACAACGATTGTTTACGATCCGCAAGACTTTCTTCTAACATTGTTATTTGACGCTGTACGTTCTTTACACGTCGTTGCGCTTGAGGATACTCTATCAACGTTTTCACAATCTCCATAGCATGCCACAAACATTTTTGATGCGTCAAATCAGTCCCAAATACACGTCTGGCTGCTTTGTCTATTCGCGGGTCAAAGTCAGTCGTGAGCGCTCGAAGCTGATAACCTAAACGATCTCGAAGATACAGAAAAAAACCATCATAAATCCCTTGATCTGCTTCCGTGTGCAGTTCGCTGTGTAATGGGTCTCCGCTGTTATCCACTGCCACCAAACTTAAATGTCGTGTTCCTTTAACGCTTACCCATTTATCGTCCACCGTCAAATAGCCGCTCCAGCAGGGGCGATACTCTTGCTGCATCTCCATACTGCTTTTACTCAACCGCGCTACTGCATTGACCATCGAACATAACGACTTGGGACTCACATGATATCCCCAGCGTTCTGTTATCCTCTTGGCTATAACACGATAACTCAATCGTTCCTCAAGATGCATCCCGGTAATCTCACGTTGAAATCCAAATGTATATTGCTTTTTCCTTTCTTTGCGCTGGACGAATGCTCGTCCACATCTCTTGCACTTATAGCGTTGCACCTGACTCGTGGTCCGACGGCTAAAACTCTTCGGACTGATTGTGCGCTTTCTGTGTTTCGGCGTCTCCAAACTTTCACAATATCTACAACACATCCGTCTCTTCTTCTGTTGGGGCATCCAAAGTTCTCCGTTAACGAGTGTACAAACTCGTTATTTCGGATAACTCCTTCAACTATATTGCTTTATATCTGTTTTACCAACCGAAGAGTACTACGCTTATTTTTCTTTATTGTTATAACAGAAAGCAGGGGAATACATAAGCAAGGAACTATCCTTTTCTCCCCCGCGTTAGAAATATAAGAAGACATTATACATGTTTTTCATTGATTATCGGAGAATAAGAACATGTTTACAGAAATAGCACCTGCGCAAAAAGTAGGAGTAGTGGGGACAGGATTGGTAGGTTCATCGTTTGCATACGCATTAATGCAGCGTGGAATTGCATCCGAACTCGTGCTTATCGATGCAAATGCAGAAAAAGCTGTGGGCGAAATGATGGACTTAAATCACGGGCTTTCTTTTACGAAGCCGATGAAAATTTCAGCAGGCAATTATTCCGACCTTTCGGGAGCAAAGGTCGTTGTTATTACAGCCGGCGTCCCGCAAAAACCCGGCGAAACACGTCTGGACCTCCTTGCAAAAAATGCCGCTGTTTTTCGATCCATTATTCCGCAGGTCGTAAAACATAATCCAAACGGAATTATTCTTATTACGACAAATCCGGTCGATATTCTGACATATATTTCTTTAAAAGAATCGAATCTTTCACCGGCAAAGGTGTTCGGATCGGGTACGATTCTGGATACTTCTCGTTTTAGATTCCTGCTTGGACAATTTTATGAAGTTGATACGCGCAGCGTACACGCCTACATAGTCGGCGAGCATGGCGATAGTGAAATTCCTCTCTGGAGTATGGCAAACATCGGCGGTGTACGGCTGCAGGAATTTGCCCCGCTTAAGAATAAACACTACAATCAGGAAGAAATGAATAAGCTCTTTGTAAGTGTTCGGGACGCAGCTTATGAAATAATTAAACGCAAAGGGGCAACACATTATGCAATCGGATTAGGCTTGCTTTCAATTGTTGAAGCTATCCTCGGCAATTACCGTTCCGTACTTTCCATCTCTACCTTAATGACGGGACAATACGGAGTCGAAGATATCTGCCTCAGCCTGCCTTGCGTAGTCGGTGTAAACGGCGTGGAAGAAATTCTGACCCTGTCAATGAGTGAAGAAGAAAAAAAAGGATTTCGATCCTCAGCCGCAAAACTGAAAACGACGCTTGAATCGCTTCAACAAAAAAAGTGATTATATCGTAACCTCGTGCATCCCTGAAAGACTTTTTGCATATTAAAGACCATCTATGCAAAAAGGCAAACAACTATATCCAATAAATGATGTACTTCCACAACTGCTGGACACTTTTCAACAGACAGGGAACATTGTTCTTTCAGCGCCTCCAGGAGCGGGAAAGACCACGCAAGTACCCATTGCGCTTCTTTCTTCAGAACGGCTGGCCGATAAAAAAATAATTATGCTCGAACCCCGGCGGCTTGCAGCACGCCGTGCCGCTGAATATATGTCGGCCCAGCTCGGTGAAAAAACCGGAC
>CAZYAM010000001.1:118076-122636 GCA_964645575.1 uncultured Ignavibacteriaceae bacterium | reverse complement strand
TTTAAGTTAAGTGGAGTTAATATCGGAAAGGTTTTGGGGAGAGGCAAATGGAAAAGGAAGACTTTTTAACTCAAATACTCATAGTCTTATAGACTTATTACCTCATAGATTCATTGACTCATAGACTCATTGTCTCATTGACTCATAGGCTTATTGGTTCATAGACTCATCGGCTCATTGGCTCATCTACTCCATCTCTTGCTTCTCTTCTTCAAATCATTTAAATTTCAATTAAACAGTCCTCAATCCTATAGGGGATTCGCTCTATCGCTTCTTGGGGGCTGCAGAGGTCTTTAATTTCTTAATGAAATCCATATAGTCTATTAGGAATAAACCGAATAGACTGGAAATAATAACAGTTTATCCCGCTAAGCGGGACAATATTGCGTGTTAAATATTAGTACTCATTTTAAGACAACGACATGCAGAAAGAACTACATAAATGGTTAAAAGATGTTGGAGAACTTGATTCAGCTAGACTGATCTCGGAATGCAGTGTTGACTTATTATACGTTGACACATTGTTTGAATTAACTGGAGACAGAATGACCGACTTAATGGACGCTCAAATTGGAGTGCCCGGTAGGTACTATTTAAAATTACAGACTGACTTTCAAAAGGAAATCAAAGTAATTGAAACCCAACTAATAGAAGTTGCAACTGCATTAGGCATGCATATTCGAGGTATTTCATGGAACCCTAAAATTGACAATGACAACGAACTACAAATGAAAATATCGATTATCGTACGACAAGCAATATTTGACGAAATAACACTTAACAAAATTTCTTGGTCTGGCAGACTGGAAGAGCCTGATTTTTTAAACCGAATTTTTGACCTGTCTAAAATGCCATCATATGACTCGAGGTATGATAATGCCTATGACGATATTCATAAGCACCGTATCATGAATTATGACTGGGAAGAAGACTGGGTATTTACTGACAGGCGATTTAATTTACTGCATTGTGAAGAGGAAACATTTCTAAAATTTTTATCTCTAACAATAAATCCTGTTTCAAGGACAGATGATGAAGGCGTGAACCAATTAATTGAAATTTACAATAGAAATCTTTCTGCTAGCGGAATCGAATTTTATGAAAAGTCGAAAATTGTTGGCAAGTCTATATATGGCTTTAGGGAAATTAACATTGCTGAAAATGCGACTCAAAGCACTGAAACCAAACAAAGAAAAATTGCACTAGTTGTTGGTTGCAGTCAATATGAATTTGCAGGACATTTAGAAAACCCATTGAATGATGCAATTGGAATAAAGCAAAATCTTGAATCATTAGGGTTTGACGTTATGTATGTTGAAAATCCTACTCTTAAAGACTTAAAAATTGGAATAGATGACTTTGGAACTGAACTTGAAAAATATGATGTAGGTTTATTTTATTTTACAGGACATGGTGTTCAAGTAAAAGGGCTGAATTACTTAATTCCTGTTGACGCAAATTTAAAAAATGAAAGAACTGTTGAATATGATTGCGTTCAGGTTGACAGAATCCTAAGTCATATGGAAAGTGCAAAGACTTCTGTAAACTTACTTATCCTTGACGCATGTCGAAACAATCCATTTGAACGTAACTGGGGGAGAGACTTGTCACAAAGAGGATTTGCAGTTATGGATGCCCCTAAAGGGTCGCTAATTGCATATTCTACTTCACCTGGTAAAACAGCATCTGACGGAGAAGGCAAGAATGGACTATATACGGGTGAACTTATTTCGGAAATCAAATCAGTTAATGTGACAATTACCCAATTGTTTCAAAAAGTAAGAAAGTCGGTAATGGAAAAATCAAAAGACGAGCAAGTTCCTTGGGAATCAACATCACTGACCGCAGACTTTTACTTCAATCGCAAATGAAAAAAACGAGTGCTAACACAGGCCCATACGCCATAAGGGTTTCTGTGGTATGCCAAGTGCATAACCCGCAGGTAAGGTTTGTATCGGGTGATAGGAACGTGGCTCTGCAATCCCTTACGGCGCATACCACCGACCGTTATATGCGATGCTAATAAGCCTATTCAAATAGGAATAATAGGATAAGGATTATGATAAAATTAGTGTCATCAAATACTCAAAAAGAGATTTTTTCACTTATTAAAAATGTGAAAAGTACTTTTGACATGATATGTCCATTTATTGGAATTAATACTTCGAAATTATTGGCTAAAGTTATCATAGAGAATAAAACAACCGCCACAATTATTACAAGATTTTCAAGAAACGATTTTTATAACAATGCTAGTAGTATTGAGGGACTTCGGATTTTAAAAGAAGCTGGATGCGAGTTAAAAGCAGTGAAAAGACTTCATACAAAATTATACATTTTTGATAACAATGCTATGATTCTAGGTTCGTCTAATTTTACAGATGGAGGTTTAATAACAAATATAGAATTAAACATTCTTTTTAGAGATGAAAAAAGTATTATAAATCAAGGAATTACTTACTTCAACGAGATTGATATCAGCATAGAAAGAGATTTCTTTATTACAAATGAAATGATTTTAGAAGAAATCAGGGTTCTAAACTCATTACCAAGTGAAAAAAAACGAGTATTTCCGGAAACTTATGATCGAGGTAAAGAATTTGTCCCCAAGAAAAAGATTGATAAACTTGAAGAAATATTAACATCGAGAAATTTAAAAGAAAATACTGCAACAACAGCTTGGATAAAATTCGAAGGATTCTCTGACCATAGAAGGACAAAGAATAATACTCCTCTAGATATAATTCTTAATGGAGATAATTGTTATAGAACTCATTTCCCAAAGAAACCAACAGGATATAAAAATGGGGATTTGATTTTTATCGCACGTAATAGTTGGGATAAAAATGGCGAGAAATCTCCAATTATTTATGGATATGGTATAACACGTAAATTTGATAAACAAAATGTAAGGTCAAGTGAAGAACAAGAGAAGAATGAAAACTATAAAAGATGGCCATATTACATTTACGTTGAAAACTTTCGGTTTATTAAAACAAAATTACTAGATGGTATCTCTTTAACGGAACTTTATCGTGTTATAGGCAGCAACACTTATCCTGGCTCAAAGAAAAGGAAAAGTTCGTTTAGAGAATTGAAGAAAATACATAGTCAAAAGGATAAACTTATGATTACAAATGAAACAAAAGAGTATTTGTTGGAACGTCTCAATGAAATATTATAAAAAGGGATAATATTATACCAACAAAGCACTGTATATAATTAAAATTTATTGCCTAAGCACTTCACACAACATCAACTAAAAATTCACTTCGTCAATGGCTGATTCCACTGCGTTTAGCCGCGAGACGTGATGGTAAAATCCCAATACCCAACCTTGACAGATACTATATCATTTCTCTTGCCATCATCATAGATGCTTTCAAAGATTCGGGAGTATGTTTTTCCTCTAACACTATCATAATCAATTTTGCGCTGAAATAACGGTCAGGAGGAAAGTCCTGACCGCGCAAATCAAAGACTTTACCCTCGGATTTGCATCCTTGCATCTCCCGCCACCTCTGTGTATATTTAGCCTTGATTTGACAATAACCGGAACGGAATAATATCGCTTGCATAACATCCTAGTCGTTCGGACAGATCGTATTGGAGATGTAATTCTGACACTTCCGACTGTTGAGGCGCTAAAATCTAATTTCCCGAACGCACATGTAACGATGCTGGTAAGCAGCTATACCAGCACGTTAGTTGAGGATATCGCAGGCACCCTTCTCTATAATAGAGATGGAAAACTAAAACCGTTCTTTGAGATTCTGAGAGAAATTCGAAATGTACATTTTGATGCCGTAATAACAGCACATCCGCGTTTCAGAATAGCTTTGCTCCTGAAGCTTGCGGGAATCCCGTTACGTATTGGAACCGGTTACAGATGGTACTCATTCCTTTTCAATAAGAAAATATTCGAGCATCGAAAGACCGCAGAGAAGCACGAAGCGGAATATAATCTTACTCTGGCCGCAGCGCTCGGATGTAAGATTCCTGAAAAAATTATATCGCGATTAATCGTTACAGATCAAGAGAAACAAACAGCACGGGACGTGCGCAGAAAATTAGAACTGACAGACAGGAGTCCATTAGTTCTTTTGCATCCGGGAAGCGGACGATCGGCGCGGGATTGGAGGCCTGAACGCTTTGCCCGGCTTGCAGCTGAATTTACGAAGCTCGGTCATCGAGTCGTAATAACAGGCGGAGTAAAAGAAGAAGCTCTTGTAAACCGAGTAGCGCACGAAGCAGGTAACAATGTAAAACCATTTATTAGTAAGCTTAACTTGAAAGAATTCGCGGCATTTATACAGACTGCAAAATTATTCGTGGCAAACTCTACCGGCCCGTTGCATATTGCGGCGGCAGTGGGAACGCCGGTGATCGGTTTTTATCCGCCTTTGCGTGTGATGAGCCCAAAACGCTGGGGCCCGCTGACAGACAAAAAAGCGGTCTTTGTTCCCGATCCTGCACTCTGCCCCCGCTGTAAAGGCGGCAAATGTCAGGGAAATGATTGCATGGATCAAATTTCAGTGGATCAGGTTATAGAAGCTGCAA
>CAZYAM010000001.1:0-117976 GCA_964645575.1 uncultured Ignavibacteriaceae bacterium | reverse complement strand
AAATACGATTTGCGATCTTATTCCAATACCGGAGCATTATTGATGAAAAAATACTTTGTTGTGTTTGTAATCTCTTTCCTAACCGCCGCCTCTCAGATTCAAGCACAAGATACTCTTGTAGCAAAAACTATCGACAGTCTTCGCAACCTCAACCAATCTGCGTTTGCTCTTGGTGAAAGACTTGTTTATGACGTGGGTTACAGTTTTATCACGGCAGGAGAAGCGGTGTTTTCTATTCCTGCAATCGATACGCTACATGGCAGTCCATGCTACCAGGTGCTCTTCACGGTTGCTTCCACGCCGACCTTTTCCTTCTTTTATAAAGTAGACGACCGTTATGAAACAATGATCGATAAGAAAGGTGTCTTTCCATGGCGGTTTACACAGTATATTCGTGAAGGAAGATATAAACATGATTTTTATGCGGAATTCGATCAACTGAACAATATTGCCATAACAAAAGATAACCGATATCTGATTCCTCCATACGTCCATGATGCCGTATCAGCGATGTATTATGTCCGCACAATGGACTTTACCGGATGGCATCCGGGCGACAGGTTTTACCTGCAGAATTTTTATAAAGATTCGACGTACGAGCTTACTATAAAATTTCTAGGCCAGCAGCGTATTGAAGTTGAAGCAGGAACATTTGATTGTATAATAGTGGAACCTGTAATGAAAGAAGGCGGATTATTTAAGAGTGAAGGCCATATAATCATATGGATGACAAACGATGAACGTAAAATTCCTGTAAAAGTCAGCACAGAAGTTGTAGTCGGATCGATCGATGCAGAATTGCGTGAATATTCCGGAATCGATGGGCCGATAAAAGCAAAGGTGGAGTAGTTAATTCTCATATGACGAAATTCAAACAAATAGACCTCAGCGGAATCAAGACTATTTCCATAAAAAACCGGAAGAGCAAAGTAACGCCTAAAGATTTCGCTGTACCGCTCGATGCGAAGAAAGCGAGTTTCAGGGATTTTATAAATTCACTGCCGCGAATTCTTGTCGGCAACGAACTGCGCAGTATAGTGAATGACATCGTCCGGGCACGCGCAAGAAAAAAGCCCGTCATTCTGATGATGGGGGCGCATGTTATTAAAGTCGGACTCTCGCCGCTCATTATTGACTTGCTTAAACGAGGTGTCATTACGCATGTGGCAATGAACAGTGCAGCTTCCATCCATGATGTAGAAACGGCAATGTGGGGACATACTTCGGAAGATGTAGCGTCGAATCTGATGAATGGAATGTTCGGGATGTCTAAAGAAACAGGTGATTTTATCAACATCGCATTATCGAAAGGGATGAAAGAAACAACTGCCGGGTACGGCGAGACACTCGCTAAAAATATTCTTGCAAAAAAAGGTCGCTATAAAAACGTAAGTATTCTTGCTAGCTGCTACAACCTCGGCATTCCGGTAACTGTTCATGCAGCAATTGGAACAGATATCGTTCATCAGCAGGCAACGATGGACGGTGCAGCGACCGGCGAGTTGAGCTATAGGGACTTTAAAGTGTTTGTGAATTCCGTTAAAAACCTGATCAACGGCGGCGTAGTGTTGAATTTCGGTTCTGCAGTAATTATGCCGGAGGTTTTTCTGAAAGCACTCACAGTTGCCCGCAACCTCGGTTATAAAGCAAAGGGATTTTCCACCGCCAATTTTGATATGATACGGCAATATCGCCCTCAGATGAATGTTGTAGAACGGCCGACTCAAAAATACGGGCACGGTTATAATTTCACAGGACATCATGAACTCATGTTTCCATTGCTTGCCGCAATGATTAAATCCAAACTTACATCCAAATGACCGAATTTCACGAACACATCCCCGAACCGGCGGATCAAGAAACAGCTTCTGAAAAACTTTCTTTTGTCGATCGGCACGCGATCCATCCGCTCTTGTTTGCGTTTGTATCGCTTGTTTTCATCTTCCTTCTCTATCAAATCGGCGGCGGTTTGCTGATGTTTCTCGTCACCGGAACATTGAGCTTTACCCGCGATAATATCTGGACAATACGCTGGCTGACACTCATCACACAAATATGCTTTCTTCTTCTTCCGACTTTGTTTTTTGCGCGGTTGTTTGCAACCCGATTTAAAAGTGTATTCCAGTTTCGAGTACCGGGATTGCGGGAATCAATATTCGTATTTATTGCCCTTTTTTCGCTGCAGCGTGTATTAGAAGCTTATATGTTTTTCCAGGAACAAATTCCAATTCCGGAATCTCTGCGCGATCTTATCGAACCGATCAAGAATTTGTTTCAGGAACTAACGAAAGTTTTAGTCCATGCTGATTCACCGATGGAACTTTTTGCCATTATTCTTATTGTTGCAGTGGCACCGTCGATCATAGAAGAATTTCTTTTTCGCGGCCTTATCCAAAAAGTATTCGAACGATTAATGTCCCCTGTTGTCTCGGCAATACTGGCAGGCACGATCTTCGGTTTGTACCATATGAATCCATTCGAAGTCGTACCGTTGGTCGGTCTTGGTGTATTCTTCGGACTTCTGAGATATCGTTCACAAAGTCTCCTGCTCCCTATAGCTGCGCACTTTTTAAATAACCTTATGGCTGTACTTGCGTCATATTACGGCTTGAACGACGAACATCTTTTATCTGCCGTACAAACAAGTATAGATATGCCGGCGATGCTGTTCGAATTAATCGTTTTTGCCGGACTTTTCTTTATGAGTTTCGTAGCGTATCTTCGCATTACACATGATATATCAAGACGTATTCGTTGAAAATTCAAATGAACAAAGTTCATCCAAATCTGCCGGCCGATAAAGCTTTGCCGGATATCATCCACCTATCGAAAAAAGAGTATGCCTCAGCTTAAAAATCTAACTGCGCGTGTTCTTGTTGCACTTGTCGCTATTCCAATTATCCTATGGCTGACCATGCTTGGCGGCTATTTCTTCTTCCTCCTCATCACCGTCATATCATCGTTTGTGCTGTATGAATTCTACGGGCTTGCAGAAGCCAAAGGCGCTAAGCCGCTTAAGACACTCGGACTCGTTGTCGGAGTAATTATAAACGCCGTCTTCATTTATGAACGATTTCAAATTGATATCTACAAATTTCTTGTCGATCATTTTGAAATCCATCTTTCTTTATTATCACAGCACCAGTTTCTCGCTGTGGTGCTCATCAAATTCCTTCTGTTCACTATGCTCATCGAGCTGTTTCGAACCAAAGGTTCGCCGATAATCAATATCGCAGCGACTATAACGGGCGTGCTGATCATTTCGTTATGCTTCGGCACTCTTATTTCCTTACGTGAAATCTTTCCGTCCGGATTCCCGGCTCATAAATTCTTTGCGGCGGACATAACCAATGACCAACGGCTTGCACAGATAAATCTATGGGGCGGATATACTGTAATTGCTGTCTTCGCTACGATTTGGATTTGCGACACGGCGGCATATTTCAGCGGTAAGGCATTAGGTAAACATAAACTCTTCGTTAAAGTCAGCCCGAATAAAACATGGGAAGGAGCTGTATTCGGTTTCATTTTCTCTATACTGACCATGACCGCGGCAAAAATCTTTGTGCTTGAATATCTTTCATATCAACACGCGATTGTACTGGGAATGCTAATTGGAGTGTTTGGACAAGTCGGCGATCTGATCGAATCCCGATTTAAGCGGGATGCAGGCGTTAAAGATTCCTCTTCTCTTATTCCAGGGCATGGCGGAGTATATGATCGATTCGACAGCCTGATTTATATATCCCCCATCGTATATCTTTATATCAATTTTGCTGTGCTGTGATAGTGTAAATTGCATGGGATGACATTTGTGGCTGTAAAATCAAAAGTTAAAGTCGTTACACTCGGATGTCCGAAAAACATTGTCGACTCGGAATGCCTTCTTGGCCAGTTGAATAACAGCAACGTACAGATTGTAACAAATGCCGATGAAGCCGACACGGTTGTTATCAATACTTGCGGTTTTATTCAGGATGCAAAGCAGGAATCGATAAATGCTATTCTTGAAGCTGTGGATAAGAAAAATCGGGGCAGGATAAAAAGAATTATCGTAATGGGATGTCTTTCCGAACGTTTTAAAAACGAACTTACTGCCGAAATTCCGGAAGTCGATTCGTTCTTTGGAACAAATCAATTGCCCGGTGTACTGAACACTCTTGGAGCAAAGTTCAAAACCGATTTTCCCGGCGAGCGTCTTCTCACGACTCCATCGCACTATGCATATCTAAAAATCTCAGAGGGATGCGATAATCCCTGCTCTTTCTGCGCTATTCCGCTCATGCGGGGAAAACACCGCAGTAAACCTATTGAAGAACTTGTACATGAGACGCGGCTGCTTGCAGAAAAAGGAGTAAAAGAACTTATTGTCATTGCGCAGGATACGATGTACTATGGATTGGATTTGTACGAAAAAAAGCAGCTTGCGGCACTTCTTGGCGAGTTGAACGGCATTGACGGAATCGAATGGATTAGATTAATGTACGCTTATCCGGCAAAATTCTCGTTTGATATTATTGAGGCATTTCAGAAATACCCGAAGCTTTGCCGCTATATAGATATTCCGATCCAGCACTGCAATGACGATATCCTGAAATCCATGCGGCGCGGTATAAACCGGAAAGCAACACGTGAGCTGCTGCTGAAATTAAAGAATGAGATTCCAGACATTGCTCTCCGAACGACACTCATCGTCGGATATCCTGGTGAGACTGAAAAAGATTTTAAAGAATTATGTGACTTTGTGGAAGAGACAGGTTTCCATCGCCTCGGTGTATTTCTTTATTCACAAGAAGAAGGAACCACGGCGTACAATCTGGGCGATCCCATCCCGGCAGAGATAAAACAGGAACGGCAAGCTGCAATAATGGAAATTCAAAGAAACATTTCTGAAAAGCGCAATGAATCTCTCATCGGCAGGACATTGAAGATATTAATCGACATTCAGGATAAAAATTATTTTATTGGAAGGACAGAATGGGACGCACCTGAGATCGACCAGGAAGTAATTATACACAGCGCTAAGTCATTAAAAGCAGGCACATTTCATTCTGTAACTATTACCGATGCAACAGAGTATGACCTTATTGCAGCGGTTTGATATATACTCTTCCGCAGGAACGATGCTATGACATACAAAAGGATACGATCTATCATCTTGGCGGGACGGACAATCCTGGCAATTGGAATGCTTACTAATTACCTCTCCGCGCAAATTGATAATCAAAATAAACCACAGGGGTATGCGTCGGAAATATTTGCAGAAACATTCGCATTTAAATCCGACTCATCCGGAAAAGGGCGATTGGATGTCTACATCCAGGTTCCCTATTCCGAAATCAGTTTCGTTAAAGAAGAAGAACAACACGTGGGAAGTATTGAAATATCTGCAACGGCGATCACGCAAGAGAAGCAAGAAATCTGGCAGATAAGCCGGATAGTAGAATTGCGGCTGGAAGATTTTTCAAAGACTACTTCCCATCGATTTTCTTCAATCAAACGGTTTTCGACGGACCTCCTGCCGGGGAAGTACGAACTCGTTATACAAGTAAAAGATAATGAATCTAAAAAAACAGCCACTTTTCGTAAGTCGGTAATGATAAAAGATTTTAGCACAGACACGCTTGCTTTGAGTGATCTGATGCTGGTACACAGGATGGATGTTGATAGTATGCAAAAGAAAATCGTACCGAATTTAACAGGGATTCTTTTAAAAGAGGCGGACGACTTTTATCTCTTCTTCGAAATCTACAGCAAACCTCAAATCGATTCTGTTCAATTATTATGTACATTCATTAACAACAAGAAAGAAGCCGTTGAAAAACGCGTAAAAAGCGAAGCACTAACCGGCAATCTGACACAAATTACATGGAAAATTGACACTCCGCCGCTTGCATCCGATCAGTATGTATTTCTTATTGAAGCCACCGGATATTCTAAGACCGATCCGGCGGTAAAGGTTCATACATCATCATCCCGTCCCTGTCTTGTACGAATGAAGGATTTGCCTTTGGTTGTAACAAACATCGATAAGGCGACGGATCAGCTTCAGTACTTTGCGGATGGGAGTGAGATTAAATATATCAAAGAAGGAGCGACTCAGGAGGAAAGGCAGAGACGGTTTTTAGAATTCTGGGCAAAGCGCAATCCGGATCCTAAAACACCGCGGAATGAACTGATGGAAGAGTACTATTCGCGCATCGCATATGCAAACAATAACTTTTCGCAATACACGGAAGGATGGAGAACAGACAGGGGCATGATTCTTATCCGGTTCGGTATGCCGCAAAGCATAGATCGCCATCCATTCAGTACAAACAATAAGCCCTATGAAATTTGGTATTACTATGATCAAAATCGGAAATTCATTTTTATTGATGAATCCGGATTCGGCAACTATCGTCTTCAATATCTCGGATCAAGTTTATGGGGAAGGATCAATTGAACCGGATCCATCTATATCGGTTAATCAGTGTAAATTCGTACTTCACATTTTTTTTCTGCTTATTATGGAACCTTTTATTTTTTGTATTCCCTTCCGTTGTTAGCGGACAAATATCGCCTACAGTGCATTCGGTAGAATTTGAAGGAAATTATGCCTTTTCTGCCAATCAACTTACTGCTGTTCTTTCAACCCAAAGAAACGGCCTGTTTTTCGAATCTGCACTAACGAGCGACCGGGAACGTATTCTCGATCTGTATAAAAATCAGGCATTTCTTCATGCCCGGATAGATTCGATGCATGTTCAGCTTGACACAATAGCAAACGACGTTGACGTGTATTTCTATATTACAGAAGGAAAACCTTCAATCGTGCGGCGGATTAAATTCGATGGTTGTTATAATCTTCAGGCCGTTGAATTGTATTCAAGTATGCAATTACACGAAGGCGATCCTTTTATTCCTTCTCTTTTAGAACAGGATATTCAAAGTCTGCTTCTACAATATGAAGACAACGGATATCCTCTTTCAAAAATTACAGTTGAGAATATTGCTTTTATCGATTCTGCGGATGAAATGTCCGTCACAGTGCAGTTACATATCGACGAAGGGAAAGCAGTGCATATTTCCGAAATACACGTTGAAGGGAATAAGACAACCAAAGATTATGTCATAATACGCGAAGCACGTATAAGAGAGAATGAATTGTTCTGCAGTGACCTTCCCGAGCGCATCAAACGCAGGTTGGATCACTTGCAGCTTTTCTTGTCCGTATCCCTGCCGGAATTATATTTAACAGAGGCAGAACAGGCAGGACTGTTGGTACGAGTTACAGAAGGGAATCAAAATAACTTCGACGGTATGCTGGGGTATGTTCCTTCGACTGCATCCGATGGAAACGGTTATGTTACAGGACTTGTTAACATCTCATTGAGAAACCTTTTTGGCACCGGACGTAAATTTTCCATCCGGTGGTATCAGGAAAATAAAAGCTCTCAGGAAGTTGAACTTCATTACTTTGAGCCATGGATAGCTTCATATCCCGTGAACGCACAGCTTGGATTCTTTCAACGAAAACAGGATTCGACATTTGTTCGGATGCAGTACGATATCGCCGGCGAATTGATGATCACTGAAGAATTCTCCACCGGCATCTCGTTTTTGCAGAATAATGTGTATCCAACCGAACGATATGATAAAAGTAAAGTCATAGCAGAAAGCAAAACTATCAGCTGGGGAATCTCCGTTCGCTACGATTCGCGCGACAATCCGACAACACCTGCAAACGGCATTCTATATTCCACAGAATATCAAACCGGTAAAAAGCGAACTTTAAGCAGTGACGCTTTTCCTGCCGGATCGACGAGTACAACACGACGAATTGCGTTCGATCTTTCATATTATCTTTCTCCGTTCCTTCGGCAGGTTATTGCCGCCGAATTGCATCTGAGAGATTTCAGCAGCGGAAATATTGACATAAGTGATTTGTACCGGCTTGGCGGTGCTACATCCTTACGCGGATACATAGAAGGACAGTTCCTGGGATCACGCCTATTATGGACAAATCTGGAATATCGTTTCCTCGTTGCGCCTCTTTCGTTTTTCTATGCATTTCTTGATTTCGGGCATGTTGCTCCATTCAACAACGATTCGGGATTACGGATATTGGAACAAAATAAAATCGGTTATGGCATCGGTGTACGGATGGATTCCGCACTCGGATTGATCGGTGTCAGTATCGCATTAGGAGAAAACGATACGTTCAGCACGGCAAAAATCCATATAAGGTTGATTAATGAATTTTAAAAAGTTCAAGGCTTTTTTTCAATTAGGCCGTCCGGTTAACATATCCATCACAACCGCATCTATTCCTGTTGCTTGCTGGATAGCCGGCGGAACAATACAAGATTTGCTTATCATCTTCCTGGCAGCACTAACAGGCGCGCTGGTGACTGCCGGAGCAAACGCCATTAATGACTCATTCGACATTGAAATAGACCGAATTAATCGGCCGAACCGTCCGCTGCCTTTCGGCATTCTAACACAACGCAACGCACGACATATGTGGTTTGCAGTCTCCGTGACAGCAATCTGCATCAATGTATTTATTAATTCTCTTGCTTTGCTAATTGTTATTTTTGCCGTTGTCATTCTTTATTATTATTCAGCTCGATTGAAGAGAACAGTTATAGCCGGGAACTTGGTGGTGGGATTAATGACAGGAATGGCGTTCATTTATGGAGGTGCCGCAGTCGGGCACATCAAACACGCTCTTGTTCCGGCAGTGTTTGCATTCCTTATCAACTTTGCCCGCGAGTTAGTTAAAGATATAGAAGACATCGAAGGGGACAGAAAAGAACATGCCGTTACATTACCGGTCAGATATGGAATCAAACCGGCACTAATACTGGCGACCTTTTTGCTTCTTATACTCATCGGCATTACATTAATAGCTGTAATATATTCTTTATATCGTTCCTCTTTTATGTATATTATTTTTATTGCTGACGTTCTAATATGTTTTTCAACAGCAGCAATGTGGCGGGATTCCTCTTCTAATAATATGAATCGCGTGAGCAGTAATTTAAAACTCTCGATGGTAATTGGTTTAATGGCCATTATTGCCGGTTCAGTGTGAATAGTGAAACATTCTCAAGTAAATCTTGAAGCGGAACGTGCACTCTGGACACAAAGCATTGAACACATTGCCGGAGTAGACGAAGCCGGGCGCGGCCCGCTTGCGGGTCCTGTGGTTGCAGCAGCAGTCATCTTCCCAAAAGAATTTGTTATAGACAGCGTGGATGACTCTAAAAGATTATCTTCAAAAAAGCGGGAAGAATTGTTTTTCATGATCTCGCAGCAAGCAATGAGTGTTGGAGTGGGAATAATCGATCATAATGTAATTGACCGCATCAACATCTTGCAGGCAACTCATTTAGCGATGCAGAAGGCATTGGAAAGCTTAACCATTAAACCGGACTATGTTCTCATCGACGGTAATTCTTTTAAACACGATACACTGCGTTTTCAGAATATCATCAACGGTGATGCAAAGTCATTCACCATAGCCGCTGCTTCAATTATAGCTAAAGTAACACGCGATAGGTTGATGTGCGAGTTAGATTCCCGATTTCCACAGTACGGATTTGCCAGACACAAAGGATACGGTACACATCAGCATATTGAGGCTATACGCAATTACGGTCTATGTGAAATTCACCGCAAATCGTTTCATCCTTCCATTCTTCAGGACGAGCTAATAACTTCTAAAATTTCTTCAACAATTGATAATCGAAACAAGCCAACCGGATTTTAAGCGGAAAAAAGTATAAAAAACACATTTTTTTGTCTATGACAGGGATCACACACAGGTGAATTTAACTGAAATTCTCCGGTGTTTTTATTAATTTTAGAGTATTCTAATTTGCATCAACACTACTTTTCCAGTAGCATATGATACTTTAATACGTTATAGGATTTCTCGTTGCAATGTCATCTATAAACCGACGAAAATGCGGAAAGGCCGGAGAAGATCTGGCAACACATTTTCTCGAACAAAGCGGCTTGAAGATTCTTGAACGCAATTTTCGGTTTGAGCGGGGCGAGATTGATCTAATTGCCGAAGAAGGTGAAGAATTGGTCTTCGTCGAAGTCAAAGCACGGCGGTCAAATACATTTGGTGCTCCGGAAGATGCTGTAACCGAAAAAAAACAAGAGCAGATACATAACGTTGCAGAAGGCTATTTGTTCATGCACAAAATTGATGATCGTCCTTGTCGATTCGATATAGTGGCAATTGATTATCAGAATGGGAGTGCGAAAATTCGTCATATCAGAAATGCATTTTGATTTTTATTTTGGAGGCGTTAGGTAATGAGAGTATTTGATTCACATGCAGCACTTTATGTAGACTACCACCAGCTCGTAATGACGCAGGGTTACTTCCTTTCAGGGAAATCGCAGACCACCGCCGTCTTTGATTATTTTTTCCGGGAAAATCCATTTGGAAACGGTTTTGTCGTATTTGCCGGACTAAGTGATCTGCTGGAAATTCTTGAAACATACAAGTTTGAAGAAACAGAGATTGAATATCTTCAGTCGTTGGGATTCAGGCCGGAGTTCCTTCATTATCTCCGTCGATTCCGTTTCAACGGAATTATTCATTCAATGCGTGAGGGTGAGCTGGTTTTTCCGCTGGAACCGATCGTCCGCGTAGAAGGAAGTCTCATTGAGACACAAATAATCGAAACGTTGTTATTGAATCTTCTCAACTTTCAGTCGCTTATCGCAACGAAAGCTTCTCGTATTCGATTCGCAGCCGGTAATCGGAAGCTTTATGATTACGGATTACGCCGCGCTCAGGGTCTGGGAGGCATTCACGCAAGCAAAGCTGCTATTATAGGCGGAGTGGATGCGACATCAAATATGTACTCTGCATATAATTATTCGCTTGAGCCGGCAGGTACACAATCTCATTCCTGGATCCAGAGTTTTGGTGATGAGCTGACGGCATTCCGCAAGTATGCAGAAATTTATCCTGATAATTGCATCCTTATCGTCGACACTTATAATTCATTGCGCAGCGGCTTACCTAATGCCATGAAGGTGGCAAAGGAAATGGAGGCGAGAGGCCAAAAACTCAAAGCCATCCGGCTTGACAGCGGTGATCTCGCCCTTTTAAGCAAAAAGGCCCGCGCCCTGCTCGACTCAGCAAGGCTCAATTATGTACAAATTATCGCCTCCCATCAACTGGATGAGATTGTCATTAGCAGTCTCCTTCAACAAGGGGCACCCATCGATGGATTTGGCGTAGGAACACGTCTTTTAACTGCCCATAATTGTCCGGCTTTAAATGGTGTATACAGACAATGTATTATCGGAAACCAGCCTACATTGAAGTTCTCGGATAATTATGCAAGAACGACGCTGCCCGGAAGAAAAAAAGTTTTGCGCTACTTTGACGCGAACGGATACTTTGACACGGATGGAATTATGCTCGAGAATGAAGAAGGTATTGATATTTTCTATCATCCCTTCTTTACAGAACAGCACCGTAATGTAGAAGAATACACTGCAAAACCCATTATGTTCAAAGTGATGGAAGGCGGACACATTATCGGGAAATTACCGACTCCGACAGAAAGTGCAAATTATGTCTCTCATCGATTTGTATGTCTACCTCCGGAATATAAGCGCTTTGAAAATCCTCAGCAATATAAAGTCGGGATCAGTCCTTCACTAATGAGGCTGCGCTCATTTCTGTTCGAACAAATGCAAAAAGGATCTTTGGTGAGAAGATAGCGATTCTCAGAATCTTCTGATATAATTAACCTTCCGAAGGTTTCTTAAGCTTGAGCAGAGAAAACCTTCGGAAGGTTTAAAACAAATACCCTCCTAGACTTTGCGCTTGCCTGTCTTTTTTTTTATTTTATGGCATTATTACGCTGCATTACGAACAGAATAATCAGATTATTTCTATTACTTACAAAAATCGTAAACATAAATAGAGGGCACATATAATGTTGAATGCTGCATTATTTGGAATTCTGGCGGCTGTCTGGTTAATTGTTATGTACAAATGGTACGGCGGAATAATCGATCGAAAACTTATCTCTGCAAACGATGCTCAGCCAACGCCTGCAGAAGCCTTGCGCGATAATATCGATTATGTCCCATCCCGTCCTGAAATTCTATTTGGCCATCACTTTTCGTCTATTGCAGGCGCAGGACCTATTGTCGGGCCTATGCTTGCTTATTCTCTATTCGGCTGGCTGCCCGCGCTTTTATGGGTACTACTGGGTTCTGTGTTCATCGGTGCGGTGCATGACTACGTCTCTCTTATGATCTCGGTGAGGAACAAAGGTGTTTCTATCGCTGTATTGACTCAAACATACGTTTCAAACAGAGCCAGATGGATATTTTCTATCTTCCTCTGGCTGGCTCTCGTTTTAGTTACTGCCGTCTTCTCAGTACTCACGGCACAGACACTGGTTGAAAAACCTGAAATCGTTGTTCCCACGTTTGGACTGATTCTCCTTGCGATTATTTTTGGTTTTCTGGTCAATAGGCGCAACTTTAATATCTGGATCGGAACAACCGGCGCAATAATTGTCCTTATCGGATTAATCATTCTTGGCGACCACATTCCTATCAATGCAAGTTTTGATTTTTGGCTCATTACAGTATTGGTATATTCGTTCGTTGCTTCAACAATCCCGGTATGGATACTCTTACAACCTCGAGATTATATCTCAATGTATATCCTGATAATAGGATTAGCATTAGCACTCGTGTCGTTGATAGTATTACATCCTTCGATAAACGGCCCGGCGTTTCACAATACAGCCAGCAGCAATTTACCGCTTTGGCCGATGCTTTTTATTACGGTTGCCTGTGGAGCCGTGTCGGGATTCCACTCTGTTGTATCGAGCGGAACATCGGCAAAACAATTACGCAGGGAATCGGATGGAAAAATCGTGGCATTTGGAGGAATGTTGACAGAAGCGTTTCTTGCAATAATCGTGATACTGCTCATCTCCAGTGTTCTGTTTTGGAAAGAGGCATCCATCCCGGAACTTACAGGTTATGTTTTTAATGACTTGCTAACCAAGCAAGGAGTCAATATTACATTTGGAACAGCATTGGGAAAAGCAATGGTCAGCATCGGTGTCCCGATTCAATACGGCATTGCCTTCGGCGTACTTATGCTAAATGCATTCATCCTGACAACGCTCGATACCTGCGCGCGTCTTTCTCGTTATGTCCTATCAGAGACAATCGGACAGAAATCGCATTTTCTGAAGAACAAATATACAGCGACCGGGATCGGTCTCGTGATCGCATATTTCCTGGTTATGGGCAACAGCTGGCGTATTCTCTGGCCGGTTTTCGGTGCTGCAAATCAACTGATTGCGGCTCTCTCATTGCTGGTTATCTCCGCATATGTTTTCGGATTTAAAAAAAGTACGATATACACACTCATACCGGGAGTCTTTATGCTTGTAACGACAGAAGCAGCGCTCCTCTATCAGTTATTCTGGCAATATATTCCAGAAGGAAATATCGTGCTCTCAATTCTTTCAGCGGTTTTGATGATACTGGGAGTGATTATTGCTCTTGAAGTTTACAAACGATTAAGAAAAAAGAGGTAGAGATTACTTCAATAGACGGCGTTCATTTGCCCTTCAACTGATACCTCGATAAGGCAAATTTAGTATTTGCAACAATTTCGCCCGCTATCGGTTTGCTATTCCACCGGTTTTGTGGACATCATAAATCTCTCCTGCTAAATGCATTTTATTCCGAAAAACCGGTTCCCTGCAAACAGCACTATTCTTCTCGCAGTAAAAGTAAATTGCAGCAATTCACGGAAGCGTAAATCATAAGAACATTAAAGAGCAGTTGAATAAAAGGCCATATGTATCCAATATTACTGCTTTACGCACTCTTGAATTGCGTTTCTCGAAAGACATTCTTACATTTTAATGAATTATGACAACGATAGAGTTACTCATGCATAGAATGTCGCGATTCATTCATCTACCTTCCGAAAATCGTATACGTTCCGAAAAAGAGAGTTTTCTGTGAGTTGAAGATTTACAGCAAGAAGATATATAGAAGATAGAGACGGAGAATCTTACGTGGATTCATCACGCACTATAAAAACAATGAAAATTTCCAGAGAGATACTCAAGCGCGTAGATCAACTCGTTAAGGCAAACGACTTAGAAAAAGCTCTTCACGAAGTAAGGAAAGCTCGTGAAATAGATCCAAAAAATTTATATGCGTTTGCTTATGAAGAACGCATTCAAGAACTTTTCGCTCAACGGCAGAAACAAGAAGCATTAACTTCGAAAACACTTAAGAGTCCCGATAAAACGAGTGAAGATCTAAAACCCTACAACATGGAAGACCAGCTGCTTGGTGAGCGCAAAGAAATAACTGAGACGAAAGTTCCGGCATTATATGAAGAATTTAAGAAAGCCGGATTGCGGAAGTCTGTCCCAACAGAACAGGCACAAACAAAACGTGCATCCAAGGAGGCATTAGAGATTTTCAGGCAGGCATTGCTGCTCGCATGGTCGGACGGTCAAAAGACAGATGAAGAAGTAAACGAACTACGGTATCTCAAGCAGTCACTTTTCATCTCTGACGAAGAACAGGAACTGTTAGACCGGCAGGCAAAACTGGAATGTTATATCTCATTGCTCAAACATTTACTTCAGTCCCAAGCACCAAAAGCGGAGGTCGCAAGCACTCTTGCTGAGCTTCGTAGAAGTTTTGATGTTTCCAGTTCTGATCAAGTTCTTATCGAAGCTAACCTGGCAGCTCTCAAGGAAGGAAAAAAGAAAAAACAAACAATCGCCGTCATTGACGATGAGAAACAGATACGCACGCTGATGAAAGAAATACTAACGCAGGTACATTATCAAGTTGTGGATTTCAGCACATCGGATGATGCATATATTTTCCTGAAAAAAGAAAAGATCGACTGTATTCTCTGTGATATTAGTCTGGAAAATTCAACAATGAACGGCTTTCTATTCTATGAGAAAATCAGAGAATTACAGCACCTTCAGCAAGTGCCATTTATTTTTATAACCGGATTAAATGACGTCGTGTTGATGCGTGCGGGCAAAGAAATGGGTGTAGATGATTTTCTTGTAAAGCCTATTCACCGCGAAAATCTCCTCGCGACAATTCGCGGAAGGATCAGAAGGTATGAACAAATGAGGCTTATGCCGGAGCTTTAAACATCATACCTGAAATAATCGATTCTATCAGCCCTAAGATTTCTAATTTTTCTTAAAGACATTCCTTAAGATTTCCCCGAAAACGCTTTTCTTGAATGGTTTCAAAAGAACCGTATGTATACCAAGAGATTTAAGTTTTTCCGGACCCTCCATTTGATCATACCCTGTCATTAAAATAACCGGCAGATTTTTACGTATCTGTAGAATTTTACTTGTAAGGGCGATGCCGGTCATATGCGGCATTGTATGATCCGTAATAAGAAGATCATATTCACCGGGGCCATCCTCAAATGCTTTCAATGCATCTGTCGGTTTTGTAAATGGAAACGCCCGATATCCCAATCCCTTTAATAATTCTGTAAGTGCATCAAGCAGCTGCGGTTCATCATCTACTATCATGATGCGTTCCGAACTTCCAATGCTCTCTTTAATTTCTTCAAGCTTTACGCTCTGTTCTTCACCTTCATATATCGGAAGATATACGTCAACTTGCGTGCCTTTTCCTAATTGACTTTGAACTTTTGTTACACCGCCATGATTTTTCACAATGGCATGAACAATAGAAAGCCCTAATCCAGTCCCCTTCCCCGGCCCTTTTGTTGTAAAGAACGGTTCAAAAACTCTTTTCATTGTAGATACATCCATACCTATACCCGTATCCTGAACAGTAAATACAGCATATCGTCCTTTTTTCAGATCGGGGTGAAACAAGATTGCCCTATCATCATATTCCACGCTCCTTTGATGCAAAGTAAGTACTCCGTTAATTCCGCTCATCGCATGAGCTGCATTTGTACAGAGATTCATGACAACCTGATGAATCTGCGTTGCATCAGCCAAGACAAGAGGCCCTTTTGTCGGCAGATCCAATTTGATCTCGACGGTTGTAGGAATTGATGCGCGAAGAAGTTTCATACCTTCACGCAATATATAGTGCAGCCGAACCGGTCGATAATTCGAATCTTGCTTTCGACTGAATGCTAAGATCTGCTTAACAAGTTCCTGTGCCCGATCCGAAGCTTGAATTACTTCGTCGATATATTTCGTTGCACTGTGATTAGCGCTCAGTTTTAATTTCACTAATTCCGAATTGCCGATAATTACCGAGAGGATATTGTTAAAGTCATGGGCTATACCGCCTGCAAGAGAGCCAACGGCTTCCATCTTTTGCGATTGGAGTAATTGAGCCTGCAAATTTCTTTGTGTCTCTTCTGCGTTAACCCGTTCAGTAATATCGCGCAAAATAATTGTGTAAAGCTCCTCTTCCCCCACATTCACTTTAGAGACGGAAGCTTCAACAGGAAAGTTCTCTCCGTTGACACGAACTCCATTAATCGTCCTTATTTTCCCTTCAATTAAACCGGCAACTGAATTATGATTATCGGATTCGTCCGGATGAATCTGGTCTTTAACATTCTGAGATAGAGCGATAAAACGATCTATGGATTGCCCAATGGCTTCAGATTCCAGACAACGAAACATTTGCTCCGAAGCAGGATTGAACGATTGGATCCTCAGATGCTTATCCAATGTAATTATAGCTTCCATCGCCGATGTTATGATGCTGGAAAGACGACTTTGATTTTCACGAATAGCTTCTTGAGTCCTTTTCAACTCCGTCAGATCAGTGATAATACCAAGAACAGACGGCTCTCCTTCATAGCGGATTAATTTCGACATATTAAGACAATCGATTTTTTTATTCTCTTTATTGACAAGTGTAAATTCATACGGTTCTACTTTAATTCCAGCCAAATGCTGTCTAATTTTTTGAAGAACGAGATACCTATGTCCGGGCACTATGATCGAAAGAAAGTCAAACTTAGGAGAATAGATTTCTTCGTGCGAATAACCGGTTAATTCCTTGCATTTTTCATTCACATAAACAATTTTCCCGTTCTTGTGAATATAGACCATATTCGGCAGTTCCTCTGTCAGTGTTCTGAACTTTTCTTCAGATTCTCGTAACTCTTCGGCTTGTTTTCGAATTGCTTTTTCGCTTTTCCGTGCTTTGTCAATGCTTCGCAGAAGACGATCAGCAAGGATACGAACAGCGATAGCTGTTATCAAGAGTATAACCGCTATATTAACGACATCAAGGTAATCAGTATACCGGGAATACTGTTTAACGATCACTTTAGAAATTTCAAGGAATCCAATAACCACAACACAGAAAATCGTCCAAAATGTGAACGCATAAAATAGTTTTGGCCTTAGAGCAATTCCTGCAAACATCAGACATATCGGGATACCAAGAAGGATTATGCTATGAAGGCCGCCTGCAGTAAAAAGGATATATGTAACGAAACCCATAACCGTCCATAGAAGAAGTCCTTCTGCCCATCGTAGACGACCAATTCTTAATAAAAATATCGACAGGACAATCATTACACCGATAATAAGTGTTTGGAGAATGAACTGATATTGACCGATAATTAATCTTAGGATAATGAGTATCATAAATCCGGCGAGGATACTCAATGCAATGACGTTAAGAATTTCTGCAACGCGGTTTTTTTCTTCATCACCAAGATCCGGCGGTTTAAGGAGGGAGAGAATTTTATTGTATAATTCCTTTGTTCGCATATATGTCCCGCGTTCAGTAGGATAGACCTTACTTGAAGAAGGTTAATACATTGCGGTAAATCTCTTTTCCCTTATCAGAAAACGATGTTTTTAATATACGAATGGTGGAATGGGGATTCAAGTGATTGAATAATTTTCTTAAAATAAACCGTCCGCCTGCATAGCTGATTAATGATGTTTCTTCGTTTTCAATATGAGTAGGAACACCTATATCTCGTGTTTCAGCATCCTCATCGATAATATTTATATACGAATGGTACACGTAATACCTTGAGGAAACAGAACAAATTCCCAGATTGGCCGCCAAAAAACCTTTAATGGCTTTTTTAAAAAAAAGGACGTTATCAATCAGCAATCCTCACATTTCGTATCATTTTCAAACCAAGGATTGAGCACCCTGCTGCAAAGATAAATATACCGCAATTTGCTGCGATGACAGAGAGAAGAGGCCCGAGTCCATAAAGAAAAGCCCCGATGAAAATAAGAAATGCCGTGTAGCGCGGAAATACTTTAGAACGATATAGCGCAATGCTGAAGAGAATAATACCGGCAAAAATCGTTGCACTTGAAATCATTTTAAATGTTACAACACATGTACTCTGCTGGAGTACAAAATCACGCAGGAGAAAAAACGAGGCCTCATTATTTGAAATGACGGGATAGAGAATAATTTCCCAAGTAACTTTACACAACTGCAAAATATACGCTACTCCAACAAAGATATATCCCAGGAGTCCGATCAGACCTGATTCTGAATACATTTTTGAATACACGGCACTAAATCCGAAGATCATTAAAATAAGACCAATAAATACAACCGTTGTTATCCAGATCCAATTCACGTTCAAAACAAGCAGCAATGGATTTATATGTATTTGGTCTACCGGGAGCAGAATTGTAAAAGATATGGAATATACAAAAAAGAGAATTGCTCCCAGTATAAGCGAAAAACCGCCGAGCCTTTGAATTGTACTAATCTGCACAATATAATTCCTAAAAATGAATGGTTAATTTTATGATACGAATACTTTTGCTGCTTCAATAAGCATTGAAGGTCGGTTCCAGAGTGCGGTGCGAAACACCGACCCAAGTGTCTGTTTATCCGCCGGAAGTTTGAGCGAACTTTCAGCAATGGAATTCAACGTGTCATCCGAAAAATTCGAGATCGCTTCCTTAATATTATAGAACACATCATGCCGCCAGCCAAGCCGCTTCTGCCAGCGCTTTTGATATTCGCCGAGTGAAGAAAGATCGTTATTTTTTATTGCTTTCGCTGCCTCTTCTCCTGCAATCATACCGCCGATCATACCGCTGATAATTCCGCCGCCGGAGACCGGATTTACCTGATGTGCTGCATCGCCGACAAGTATAACATTGTTCCGTACAATCGTATCGCATGTTTTAGCACATGGCACTCCACCTGCAATGTGGGTCAGCACTGCTGCATGTGGATATTTTCGTTCCATAAATTCCTGCAGATACCGGATCGACGATTTCTTTTTTGATTCTTCAACACTTATTCCGATACCAACATTCGCCGCAGACGGTCCTTTTGGAAAAACCCAGAGATAACCACCCGGAGCAATTGCATCACCAAAATAGAATTCAAGACAATCCTGTTCAATATCTATTCCGGCTATAGTCATTTGTGCACAGCTTTCCATATCATGGATGGAACATGCGGTATCGATTCCCGCCCACCTGCCGACGCGTGATTCAACGCCGTCTGCACCAATAATTATCTTTGATTTAATTTCAACGGTTTTATCTTTAATAAGCGCTTTCACGCCGATTGATGCACCTTTTGTATCCCTGAGCAAATCATAAACGTATGCCTTTGTGACAATCTTTGCTCCTTCCCGGGCTGCCAGTTTCGCCACCTCATAATCAAAAATTCGGCGTTCAAGTACATACCCGATTCCGTCAAGTGTGGGAGTTACCTGATTCCCGTTTGGCGCAACAAGCCGGAACCGCTTTACGGTCGCGGCAATCCATTTCGGGTCCGGCTGGATAAACTGAATAACACCTTCGTGACTGACTGCCTCCCCGCACCGCACAGGATAACCAACATCGCGGTCTTTTTCCAAAACCAACACTGACGCTCCGCCGGCTGCCGCAAACCGCGCAGCGGTAGAACCGGCAGGTCCTGCACCAACTACAATAACATCGTATTGTTCTTTGAGCATTTTATCATATTCGATTTTGTGATTTTATGATTTCAGATTTAAATTATCAGCGTTCAGATTTTAATTGACGGCATACATCGATTGCCACCAATCTTTTTAAAATTATTTACTCATAGACTAATAGACTCAATGACTCATAGACTGAAAGACTCAACGACTCATATTCTTTTTATACTTTTACTTCATTTAAATATATTGATTGTTTCTTAGGCAGATCCTCCACTCCTTCCTGATGGAACTGGATTACTTCCCAAGGACACGCCCATACGCATTTTCTGCAGTTTGTACATCGTTCCTCTATGATGGAAATGCGCGATTCCATTAGCTCTATCGCATCTTCAGGGCAAACACCGACACAGCAGCCGCAGTAATCGCACTTACCAGGTATGATATGAATCATTAGTGGAACTTTTCTTGGCATACTCACCTTTCAGCATTTTCTAGGTTCGGTGTGCAGTAAGTTGTTTGAGTATTTCGTTTAATTCTATCGCCCGCTGTTGATACGATTTTACCTCAAGTCCTTCCATTTTTGCCTTCTCGAGTAACTGCAAATTTTCCTCTCGTTCCCTCTGAATACTTTTACTATGAATAGCAATAACTGCATCCTTCGCAATTCTCATTGGATCGGCCTCGTCGATCTCTTTTTCCATCTCCTGCCAGCCATGGCTTAATTCATAATGACTCAACACGATATCGCTAATAAGATTCTTAAACTCCGATTCCCGTACTTCATTTATTATTGCAGTTGCATCAATTGTTCCGCGTTCGTCATATAAATCCAGAATAAACTGAGCAAGTCTCCTCATACGTTCATTGCTGAACTGAACTAATGAGATATTTGAAAGTAAATAGCGAATAACTTCCGGGTTGCCCTCAAGGATTAGCTTTAAAATATCATGTTCCTCAGGCGGAATCGATTTTTTCTCAGGTGCCAGAGGTTGATCAGCATTCGACCTTTGTTTAGCGAAGGTCGATTTTGGAATACTATCAGTTCGTGTTACATGCTTTTCCTGTGCAAGCGCGCGTTCAAGTTCGCGATAAAGCAGGCTCTCATAGATCCCGTACTTTTCGGCAACATCCTTCACATAAAAATTTCGTTTTAACTCGTCTTTCATTTTAGCTATGGACTGAACAAGCGAACGTACGGCCTGTGCTTTCCCTTCTGCTGTTATAAATGCTCCTGAGCGCTGAAATTGTTTTGCCTTAAAATCGATAAAAGAAATCGCATTTGTAAGACGTTCCTTAAACTCAACGCCTCCGTGTTTCAGCACAAATGAATCCGGGTCTTCTCCTTCGGGAAGTTCTACGATGCGAATATTCAAATCGTGCTCAAGCGCAAGATCGATTCCCCGTATTGTAGCACTGGAACCGGCAGTATCTGCGTCATATACTAAAGTAAGGTTTTTTGAATAACGCGCTATAAGCTTGAGCTGCGATTCAGTGAGCGCTGTACCGCTCGATGCAACCACATTTCGGATTCCTGCTTGATAGAGCGATATCAGATCCGCATATCCTTCCACCATTAATGCATTGTCTTCCTGACGAATAAATTCCTTCGAGTGAAACAATCCATATAAGACTCGGCTTTTATCATAAAGAGGAGATTCGGGCGAATTGATATATTTCCCGGTGACGGCATCATCTTCATGTATCCTGCGTGCACCAAAACCGATAACACGGCCTGTCGTTGAGAAAACAGGAAACATTGCACGCCCGCGAAAATAATCGTATAAAGAGCCGTCGTCCCGCGCCCGGGCTAATCCAACTTTGACAATATCTTCTGATTTAAAGCCTTCCGCCTGTGCTTTATGCACAAATGCATCCCAAGAGTTCATCGAGTACCCGAGTCCGAAGGTACGGATGGTTTCATCATTAAATCCACGCTTGTAAAAATATTCGAGCGCCTCTTTGCCTTCTTCCGATTCCGTTAAGTCGCGGAAAAAATGCATTCCTGCAAACCGGCAAATAGCGTAGTAGTTCTCAAACTCCTTCTGCTCTTCGGTCACCGGTATGTTTTCTTCCGGAATTACAATACCGGCTTTCGAAGCAAGAGATCGGACCGCTTCTACGAACGATATTTTATCCATCTCCATTAGAAATGTAAATATATTGCCGCCTTTGCCGCATCCGAAACAATGGTACATTTGTTTCTCAGCACTGACAGTAAAAGACGGCGTTTTTTCCGAATGGAACGGACACAGGCCAAGATAATTCTTGCCGCGCTTCTTTAATTGTACATATCCGGAAATGACTTCTACAATGTCATGAGCGTTACGGACTTCATCGATTTTATCTTCAGCAATGCGCATTATGAAATAAATCTACCCAAATAACTATGTACAAGCAAGATTTAACGTTTAACGCATCGCTATTCTGTTCGTATATCAACGTCAAACGTATATAAACAGGAAAGATTTTTTTCCGACGGAATCAATGCTGATTTAGCACTAACACAGCAAATATTCTTTTTAAACTGTATGCCATTAGTATTACAGAGGTTGATTTTTGAATTACATTTTTTGTACCTGATCTATATATCCGCGGCTGACAACCAGTTCCGTCCGATTCTTGTCCGTCAGCCGCACCTTATATTTTCCCCCAAACCATTTCACCAACTCACGTATATACTTGAGGTTGATTATATTTGAACGGTGAATTCGGATAAAATTTGCTTTATCGAGTTTTCCCTCCAGATCAGCGAGAGTGAAATCAATAATATGTTTCTGATCGAAGGTATGAAGAAATGTATATTTATCCTTTGCTTCGAAATACACTATATCGTCCACATTAATAAGCAGAATCTTATCTCCGGATTTCACCTGCATTCGCTTCACAGGCGCAGAAGCGAGCTGTGAAAGAAGACGTTCAACATTTTCATTCAATTGAGGCTTGGAAACATTAAACAAGCGCCGGAGTTTTTCGACTGCCTTTTCGAGCCGTTTCCGGTCAATCGGCTTAAGAAGATAGTCTACGGAATTTTCTTCAAATGCTTTTAGCGCATATTCATCGTATGCGGTTACAAAAACAATAAAAGGCTTAATATACAGCCGGCGGGCGACTTCAAATCCGTCGCAGCCGGGCATTTGTATATCCAGAAAAATAACATCCGGGCGAATCTCCTCGATTTTTTTAACCGCCTCCTCGCCGTTTCCGGCCTCGTCAACGACTTCAAGTTCACTTTTAAAATCCTGAAGCATTTTATGAAGCCGTTTGCGTGCTAGTTCCTCATCATCGATAATTAGAGCGCGAAGATGCATACAGTCCCTCAAGGCATCGGAATTGTTATAATGATTTGTGTTGCATTATTCTGGTTAATTTGGAGTGATGCTTTGTTTCCATAAATATATTTCAAACGTTCCTGGATGCTTCTTAATCCGAATCCGTTTTCCGTGTTCATCGTTCCGAATCCTTTTCCACTATCTTGAATCAACACCCTGCATTTATTTTCTATCTTTCGCAATTCAACAAGAATACTTCCTCCATGGATTTCCTTAGCGATAGTATGCTTAATACTGTTTTCAACCAGCGGTTGTATAAGAAGCACCGGCACTTGAAGATCGAGAATACTTTCGTCGTAGTTGATACTATACTGCAGGCGGTCTTCAAAACGCACTTTTTCAATCTCGAGATAAGTGCGTACAATTTCAAGTTCTTCTCTTATTGTTACGGTGCTTTTATCTGCGTCTTTTAATGTATAACGGAATAGCTCTGACAACTTCTCAACCGTGTCTTCCGCTGCTTTTGGATTTACCGATATCAAGCTTGCAATGGAATTTAGAGTATTGAAGAGAAAATGCGGATTTACTTTTGCCTGGAGTGCTTCAAGTTCCGCCTTAACCTTAAGCCGTGTCAGTCTTTCCTCGTTAAGTTCCTTTTCCTTCAGCTTCGATGCCATCCGTTCCGCATTGTCTTTAAGTGTGATATACAAAACTGCAATACTCCCGAAGATGATAGAAAGGAGAAGATTAAAGTAGAGCAGACTTATATAATTGCTGATTGTAAAATTCCAATTCAAAATTATTTTTAGTATTGCAACGCTGATTCCGGTACCAATGAGTCCACCTATCAAAAACAATACAACAAGAATACTCATGCGAAAAATCCTATTTAATGCCTTTATTCTGGGAAAAGTTAAGCGAAGAAGAATGTGAATAGAAAAACCAATGCACATTGTGTAGATAAAAGAGCTTAAAATATTCTCCAAATATTTTTCCGGTTCCGAAAATGTAAGACCTGCCGCTATGATAACAGTAATTATCAGGCAAAATATAAATGTACGGATGGAATGGTTTTTTATCATAGCTGGAACCTTATTCCTATGTTGAGATAACATGAGTTGAACAAAGCACCGAATTCAGAATCACTGCCTCCGATGAACGATGTCAATCGGCTGTAAAAAGAGACGTGCTCCGATATTGCCAGGTCGGCAGATGGAATTATCACGGCACTGAAATCCTGAGCGTTGAGGAATTGAATGAACTCAAAACTCCAACTCCCTGTTGAGTAATATTGACGGATAAAAATGTAATCGCTCATCGTTCCTCGCGGAGAGAGGGTTTGCAGCGCCCAGAGAATGTTTAAACGTGACGCTTCTATCAATATGGGGTCTGCCGTGATTAATCCCTGTTGGATGCTGTTGTGAAATTTAATAAACTTCATCCATCTTTTCCATTCTAATTTATTCAAACCTTCGGCATTATGGTAGTATTCGAGTACAATATTAATACCGTTCTCAAAAGTATACTGCCCGCCAAGAAGGATTTTATAAAATATCCGCTTAGATTGGTTGAACAAGGTTGCATAGGGATTCGCGGCAAATATTTGCTGCTCGTTGTCAATTATAATAACCCGATGATATTGAGTTGAAGAACCTTTTTTCACAAGAACTTCACCATGCAACTCAAGACTGCTGCCGATGACTTTAGCCCAATTCAAACCGGCTTTGAAACGGTCGCCCTCCTTATAATGTCCAATAAGAGAAAGATCGAAGCCGTTGATGAATGTATAAGCGCGCAACGCGAATTCTTGCTCACTCCAATATAATTTTGATGATTCATACCGGACATCGTTAATGTAGACAAATGTTAATGAACTTCTGCCGAAAAATGCAGTTATGGTTGCAAGCTTTCTTCCTTCGTTCCTGCCAAGTCTATCCGATGGATCTGACGGCGAACGCTGCGGTTCGACAACACCTGTTGGATTGAATGCATAGCCCGGGCCCCATTTGAGAATTTTCTTTCCTATTGTAATATCGAGCTCATCCGTTAATGAAAGATCCAGCGAGAGTTCGCGGATCGTATATTCGTATTCAGGTATTTTCAGATTATCAGTTAATGCGTTGAAATTCAATGATGTCGTAAAGCCGCCGTATCCAAGAAAAAGATTTGCTGCGGTAATATTGCTTTCAGCCGATTGCGGAAGAATTTGGTTGTTATAATTTAGCGGAGTCTCGATCCTTACCTTGTTTAACGTTCCTTCATCAACAAGTGAAAAACGATACTCCAGACTCTGTGCTCTTAACTGAATAACACCGAATACGAGTACAACCAGGATGCTTCCCCTGAATGTCATCGAAGTTTCCCGAGGTAGTCTTTATTAAAATATTTTTCGGGTATTTCTTTTTGAGTATATCCGGAATATTTCATGATCGTCGTTCTGCCCTCCCGAAGTCTGTCGGTGATTGTTAACTGTGTCAACAGTATTCTGCCCCGGATTTCTTTATAGACATCAAAATGAATCGTTTTATAATGTTTTCCGGAAGTCAAATATATTTCCGCTTTTTGCGGACGGAGTGTAGTTTTCGTGATCCAATAATCAATTTTTATATATGTAGATCCGTCTCGTTTTGCGTTTAATTCCAGAACAAAACATGGAATTCCGTCGATGTTCTCTTCCCGTTTGAATGATGCAGTATAGTCCCGCGCATACCGGGTGCGGGCCACATCACCGTTCGAAGCATTTCCCATCAACCGCTGCAGCGGAGTGATACGAATCGGTTTTCGCGTATTAGGCATATATATCCACATATCATCATCAACCATTAAAAGATATTGGCCTTTCACATCTGCGTTGAGAAATTTGACGAGTGTTTTGTCTGTGCCTTTTATGCTCACATCAAATACACCCTCTTCTTTGAGTTTGTTGTCTTCAAAGTTTTGAATGGTTGTACGAACAAAATATGTATCCCAGCCGTTGCGGCTGCGGTCGGATAAATGCAGGATTTCATCTGCGGTAAGGCGCTCGGCATTCCCGGGCTTTTTTTCTCTTGCAGCAATTGATTGAGCCTGGACTTCATATGCAAATATGGTTATTAGCGCTGCGTAGAATATTTTTAACAATTTAGAATTCATATCTTTATCCTTGAAAATTATATATGTCCAAGTGCGTCGACAATTATTAAACGAGATGCTTTAAGCGCAGGAATAACTGTAGAAACAACAGTTGTCATCGTTATGAGGATGAAAACACCGATATAGACTGCGAATACGTGATCGATTAAAAGGGGATATCCTCTTGTCGAACCTGGAGGAGCCGGCATTGTCACACCTGCATTATTTATTATTGTTGCAAGCACAAAAGCAGTAAGTAATCCGATCAGGGCGCCCAGTACACCGATAATCAGTCCTTCATAAAGGAAGTTGATCAGCAGACGAGCGCGTGAAGTTCCGACCGCGAGTTGTGTCCCGATCTCCTTGGTTCGCTCGAAGATTGACATCATCATCGTATTGGAACTGCTCAGAACCACAATAACGAAGATAATGAATCCAAGGAATCCGAAAATTGAATTATACAAACGAACGACAGCGTTGTAAAATGTTGCAAGATCAAACCAGCGTTTCGCTCGAACATCGGGAAAAAGTTTCTCAATCGACGCTGCAACAACTTCAGTCTTGTCGGTTTCGTCAAGCACCACAACAAGTTTTGTTACCTTGGATGTATAAAGAAGCTGCTGAGCCGCACTAAGATTAATCATAAGCGCCCGTTCATCATACTCGGGAATTCCAGTCGAATAGATACCCGCAACTTTTATATCCATTGCGTTCAGCGCGCCGTTCGATGTCGTTGTCATGAGAGTCAAATAATCGCCAATTTTCGCCTTCAACGATTTTGCAAGTCCCCTGGCGAGAATTACTTCAGCTTCCAGTTTGTTCTCGGGAGTCTCACCCAGAAATTTTCCCTGTTCGACATCTAATGCAAAATCCGAGAGTTTTAACTCCTTTTCCGGTTCAACACCGCGGCCGAGAAAAGCCACAGATTTGTCGCCGTTTGAAATTAATCCCATAAATTCTATCCGAGCCATTGTGAATCTGACATTACTCTGGGTCATAATATTATGTTTTAATTCCTGGATATTTTCTAATCCTAACTCCAGCGGTTTTTCTTCATCCTTCGAAAAAAAGTCTTTGTTATAGATTTGTATATGTCCCAACCGGCCATGAATCGTCGATTCACTCAGACCCCTGAAAGTAAATGCGATAAATCCACCTGCAAGGATCAATGCAGTTGCTCCAAAAACAAGAACAAGCCCCGTAATGATCGTTCGCCGCCGATTGCGGAGAACATTTTTCATCGCGAGTTTCATAAATTTGATCATGACCTTTTCTCCAAAGTTGCGATAAAACTATTTAAGCTGTCCATTCACGAGCATCCCATCATGAATTTTTACGATTCTTCTTGCATATCGTAACACTTGCGGATCGTGCGTTGAAAAAAGGAATGTAACTTTTTCTTCTTCATTTAACGATCTCATGAGATCAAGGATCTCTGAAGCTGTCACTGAATCAATGTTTGCCGTTGGTTCATCTGCTAAAACGATTCTAGGACTATTGACCAATGCACGCGCTATTGCAACACGCTGCCGTTGTCCGCCTGAAAGCTCGTTCGGTTTATGACGGCGGAACTCCCAGAGCTTTACTTCTCTCAATATTTTTTCCACAAGCTGCTTTCTCATGGAAGATGATTTCTTCGTCAACAGCAGCGGATACTCAATATTCTCATAAGCAGTAAGCACCGGTATAAGATTAAATGTTTGAAAAATGTAACCCAGCTTTTCCAGACGTATATTATGAAGATTGGACAATCCGTTGTATTTGATTTCGGATCCTTCAAGTAAAACACTTCCGGTTGTGGGCGAGTCTAGAAGTCCAAGAAGATTCAGCAGAGTTGTTTTTCCACTGCCCGAAGGGCCGGAGATTACAGTAAATTCGCCATAATCTATCCCTAGCGTAAGGCCGCGAAGGGCCGAAACTTCCGTCTTTCCAAGCATATACGTTTTTACAAGACTATCAGCGCTAATGAGTAAATCCATTGCAAACCTCTCCATGATGAAATTAAGACAGTTCTTTCAATTCTTTTTCTGCTTTTTGTGCTGCAGCGGATTTTGGCGCAGCAGAAACTGCTTTCCTAAGACTCTCTTTCGCCTTTTCTATCTGGTTATCGTGTTTATATGCAATCCCGGTCCAATAATGTATTGTCGATTGTAAATTAATCTCTAATTGGGAAAATCTCGGATCGGCAAGTAAGAAAGAAAAATCTTTCAACGCAGTGCCAAGACGCTTGAAAATCGAGGGCAGCTGCAGACAATTAATTCCCCTCATAAGGCGGATGGAAATATTGTCGGGCGCTAATTCGACTGCTTTATCTATTTCATCAATTCCTTTATTGACATGTTTCAACTTTTCAAATGGAGACTGTGCATCACGGCCCCGCATCGTCCAGAGACTCCCGCGGTATGCCAATGCAACCACATTGGATGGTTCGAGTTCCAGGGCTTTGTCAAGACAAGTGAATCCATTTTCAACGGCTTCTTCATTCCCACCTGCAGCCTGCTCGTGATAAAGCTTGCCGAGCTCAACAAATGTCTCGACATCATTTGGCTTTTGCTGCAGAATTCCTTCAAGTTCTTTTACACTTTGCTGAGACAGCGACACCGCAAAAAAGAGTGCGGATAAGAGGAAGATTGCGACCGGTTTATGAATCATGATACTTCTCCTGATATTGTGAATTGATAGTATTTACACTATGCAAAATATCATGTGTAAAAAGAAAATCAGAGAAAAATCCGACGAATTAATAAAAGAGACGGATGAAACGGCATTACAGAAGGATAGAAAGTATTGCCTAAAAACAGTATTGATGAAAAGAAAAATCAAAACTCTACAAATAAAAAAGGATTCTTAAGATGTTTTTTAAGAATCCTTTATTAACCGTCAATCAACTAAAAAATCCGTTTTACATATTTTTTTCACTAGAAGAAGTAATCGAAAAATGTTCAGATACAATAGAAAATTCAGGATACGATTCCATACCATGTTCACCAATATCCAATCCTTCAAACTCCTCCTGCTCAGACACACGTAAACCAAAAATAACTTTAATAGCATACCACACGATAAGAGAGATGATAAATACAAAAGCTCCTACAGATGCAACACCTATCAATTGCGCAATTAACAACTTGAATCCTCCTCCAAAGAATAACCCATTTCCTGTTGTATTTGATATAAAACGGTCTTCAGCAAAAAGACCCAGCGCGATAGTCCCAAAAATTCCGTTTACAAGATGGACAGAAAGTGCCCCAACGGGATCATCAATACGTATACGATCAAACCAAGATACCGCGAGGACAACCAAAATGCCCGCTATAGTTCCGATGATAAGCGCAGATAATGCACTAATATACGCGCATGAAGCAGTCACAGCTACGAGTCCGGCGAGGCAACCATTGATCGTCATACTTAAGTCTGGTTTACCTATAACTATCCATGCAACAATTGTTGAACTGAGCAATCCGGCAACCGCTCCGCTATTAGTCGTGATACAAATTCGTGCAATCGCTTCAGGATCTGCAGCCATCGTACTGCCAGGATTGAAACCGAACCAGCCAAGCCATAGGACAATTGCGCCAATCGTGGCTAGCGGCATACTATGTCCCGGAATCGGCAGGATTTTTCCATCTTTATATCTACCTATTCGGGGTCCGAGAATTAAAACACCTGCCAGAGCAGCCCAGCCACCGACAGAATGAACCACAGTTGAACCTGCAAAATCCCAAAAACCAAGTTCGGCTAACCAACCGCCGCCCCAAATCCAGTGACCTGAAATCGGATATATAAAGCCGACGATGATAAATGAGAACAGTATGAACGATAAATATTTTATTCGTTCTGCTACCGCACCGGAAACAATTGTCGCTGCAGTTCCGGCAAATACCAGCTGAAAGAAAAATTTTGCCAACAATGGAACTGTCGCCCAACTGAGTGCACTATAAACTCCCTGATAGGCAATGCCTGTTGCGGGACTATTATCTAGTCCTGAAATTCCAAAAAGCCCTTCAAAACCAAGAAATCCATTACCGTTCCCAAACATAAGTCCCCACCCTATAAACCAGAATGAGACTGAAGAAACAGCAAAAACAATGAAATTCTTGGAAAGAATATTAACTGTATTCTTCGATCTCGTGAACCCGGCTTCTACCATTGCAAAGCCAAGATTCATAAAAAAGACAAGCATACCAGTTATGAGAACCCACATAGTATCTAGAATTACTTTCGTTTCCATAAATATTTTTCTCCATTTCTATAAATATTAATCAAACGATTTTATCGATGAACAAACCGGGATGTCATTTTAATTACTGAAATAAAATTCCTTACAAGCTAATTCCAAAAATCAGATAACTTTGCTCGATTTCCGGATTTAGGATATACGACGCACTGACGGGCAGTGAAAAAGATTCCGTAATGACAATTGTCTTCGATACCGTAAATCCGACATTAATTAAATTCGCTTTTGAAGCTGCGTACCATGCACTCTCCTCAACCGTACCACCGACAAATATTGTAGCGGAATAAACTGAGTCTATTGTAAAAGGAATTGAAGCTTGCAAATACACTGATTTATCCGGATCGTTGAAAAAATTATAATAGGCAGCCAGTGTAACCGGAAACGACTCTGTTCCCGTATATCCTACAGCGGCTTCTAATAAATGCGAACCACCATCTTTGTAGTCGAAGAACTTTAAATGGCTTGACGGATAGAAATAGTCAGTAAGGTAAACTGTAAAAGTACCCGCTGCTGTTGAATATGCGTAGCTCACCCATAAATCATTTTCTGAAAAAGTATTGGACACGCTCGTGATAGAATACGTAACCGTATCAAGAGCGCCGTTTCCTCCTGCGCTTGAAATACTGAATGCTCCCCAAGCACCGAGAGAAAATCCGCCTGTCGAATAAGAAACATACGGTTGAAAGCTTGCTGCATTCCCGAAATCCAGACCTCGCCACACATATCTGCTGTATGTATCAAGTCCGATTTTCATTTGTCCATATGCAAGAGTAATATTTATTAATGCTGATATTGCAATGATTGTTGTTTCTCTTTTTAACGACATGACTTGTCTCCAATTAGATTTTCGTTAATTAAAATTCATGGTTATAATACAGCATCGCCGGATTCTTCTGTCCGTATCCTGACAGCATCTTCAATGTTTGAAATAAATATTTTACCGTCGCCGACCTTGCCGGTTTGTCCTTTCTTCAGAATAATCGTAATTGCGTTTTGAACGAGTTTTTCCGGCACTACGATCTCTAACTTGATCTTCGGCAAAAAGTCAATTTTGTATTCTGCACCACGGTAAGTTTCTGTATGTCCCTTCTGACGGCCGAAACCGCGGACTTCTATTATTGTCATTCCATGGATTCCGGCTTCGATAAGAGCCTCCCTAACATCGTCCAATTTATACGGCCTAATAATCGCCTCTAATTTTTTCATATGATTCCTCTTCTTTATAAATAAGTGTAAGTTGGATATTGCTCATCATTATTATTACTTCATTGGTATTTTTGCTGTCTATGGATATTTTTCATTTATCTTCTTCATCCGTTTAATTATCTGCGTTTATTTAAGAAAAATCGGTAATTACATAGAATCCACGATTTAGCCTGCCGGAATTATATTCACAGCTTCCAGGTATTCGTTTTGCACCGTAGTTACTCACTTCTTTATCAATCGGCTTCTAGCCAACTTTTTCAAGGTCTTTGCTATAACTTTAGATATTAAAGCAATATCATTGAAATACTTAATAATATAATGTAAATATTCTTATTGTCAATAGTTATTGAGTAATATATATTAACAAACTTAATTAATTAAGGAAATTTAATATATTTGCTTAATATTCGGTAAGTGCTGCTTTATTCGTCGAAATACGCAATCGATACTTTTAAAAGATGTATTTACGCTTTCTGATACTATAAGAATGGTGATGCTTGTACTTTATTATAGGTTTATTGGCTTATTATTCACCCGGCTATTTTTCATTTTATATTGCCTTCATTTATTACAAGCCGTACATTGAAACTAACGGCCAGTAATTAACGTTAATAAGGATTATCAACCATTATGCATCAATTAAATCAAGGTGAAATTATGAACCCATTCGCAAAATTCGCAATACCTCTGCTCGGTCTGGCATTCATGTCGCCGGATGTATCTCTTGCACAGGAACACGACCGGAGTAAAATTCCAGATCAATACAAATGGAATATTACGGATATCTATCCTTCCGATTCCGCCTGGAGTGAAGCCAAAGAGAAGCTTATCAAAGACCTACCAGCTGTTGAAAAATATAAAGGTAAACTTGGTTCCTCAGCACAACATCTCTATGGATGTTTGAAATCAGTAACAGACATCAGTAAAGAGTTTGCCCGACTTTATACATATGCCAGCTTGAGTTTAGATCAGGATACTCGTGTGCCAACATATTTGGCATTACAACAGGAAATGAGCCAGCTGGGAGCAGAGTTCGGAGCAAAAGCAGCTTTTATTGAACCCGAAATATTAAAAATCAATTCGGCAAAGATTCAGAAATTTTTAAAAAGTGAAAAGAAGCTGAAAATCTATCGACACTATCTGGATGACATTCTTCGCCGGAAAGCTCATACAGGTACAGCAGGTGAAGAAAAAATTATTGCGGATGCCGGATTAATGTCGGATGCACCGGAGAACATACATAGCATCTTCTCAAACGCAGATTTTCCTTATCCGGAAATAACACTTAGTGACGGGAAGACGGTAAAACTGAACCAGGCCGGTTTCAGCCTTCATCGAACTTCGTTAATCAGGGAAGATAGAAAAAAAGTTTTTTCTGCTTTCATGGGAAGACTGAACGATTACAGCCGTACATACGGCACTCAGCTTAACGCACAGGTTAAAAAAGATCTTTTCTATAAAAACGCACGCAAGTATAAATCATGCTTGGAAAGTGCGCTAAACAACAATAATATTCCTACCAAGGTCTATCATAGTTTAATAGATAACGTTAATAAGAACCTTACTACATTCCATCGGTACTTGAAACTCCGGCAGCGTATTCTCGGTGTTGATCAGCTGCATTACTATGATCTCTACGCACCGCTTCTTGCAAATGTGGATTTGAATTATACTATTGATGAATCGGAAAAGCATATCGTTTCCGCACTTCAACCGCTCGGCAACGATTATGTTTCTACCATCAAGAAAGCATTCAAAGAAAGATGGATAGACGTTTATCCAACCGAAGGAAAGCGTTCAGGAGCTTATTCAAATGGGTCGGCATACGATGTGCACCCTTACATCCTGCTCAACTATAACGGAAAATACGACGACATGAGTACTATTGCGCACGAGCTCGGACATACAATGCACAGCTATTTATCCAATACTCATCAGCCGTACGCAACTGCAGATTATCCGATCTTTGTTGCTGAAGTAGCATCCACATTCAACGAAGCATTGTTGAACGACTATATGTTAAAGCAAATAAAAGACGATAACATAAGGTTTTCTTTACTCGGAGACTATCTGGAAAGCATCAAGGGAACAGTATTCCGGCAAACCCAATTTGCAGAATTCGAATTGCGTATACATGAGATGGTAGAGAAAGGCGAGTCGCTTACCGGAGACGTGCTCAATCAGGTCTATGATGAAATAGTAAAAAAATATTACGGACATGATAAGAATGTATGTGTCGTGGATGATGAAATAAAGGCAGAGTGGATGTATATTCCGCATTTCTATTATAATTTCTATGTCTATCAATACGCAACTGCATATACTGCTTCGGCAGCATTATCCGAACGAACATTGGCAGGAGATAAAACAGCAACAAAGAAGTTTATTGAATTCCTATCATCCGGCGGATCCGACTACCCTATCAACTTATTAAAGAAAGCAGGCGTTGATATGACGACTTCCAAACCGTTCGAATTAACCATGAAAAAGATGAACCGTGTTATGGATGAAATGGAAATAATTTTAGATAAGATGAAAAAATGAACTGAGAGAAATTGAATTCTTGAGTAAGTGATTATACAAATTTGAGGCGCAAAGGTGTGTCATATAACAGGCATTCCTTTGCGTCTTTATTTATAACGTATATGAATAAATTGCTTTAATAATCTATTCGTAAAGGTCAGTTTACAGAAAAGCATTTTTCTTCCCGATTAATAATTGATCTTACTGGCGGTATTTAAAATATTAACTTACTTAGTGATTCACATTCTCTGAGCCGTACCAAACAAGATTGAAAGGGGCGTTTCTATGTACAGATTAATTCAAGATTTTCTCGACACTTGGAAGTACGAACAAACAGTCACATTAAAAATATTCAGAGCTCTAATGGATGCTTCTCTTCAGCAAAAAGTAAGCACGCCGGGCCGCTCACTCGGTTTTCTTGCATGGCATATTACGGTAACTCTCGGAGAGATGGGAGCAAAAGCAGGATTACCGGTCGATGCACCTGCGGAAGATTCGCCGGTCCCTGCAAAAGCATCGGAGATTGCTGCCGCATATGAACAGGCAAGTTCATCACTTGAATCTGCTGTAAAAGCAAATTGGACAGATGCTGTGCTGTTGGATCAAATTGATATGTACGGCGAAAAATGGACACGCGGAGCCACCCTTACTTCACTTGTTTCACATCAAATTCATCATCGTGCTCAGATGACGGTGTTAATGCGTCAGGCCGGATTAACAGTACCGGGAATTTACGGCCCTGCCCGCGAAGAATGGGCAAAGATGGGCATGAAAGCGCCTGAATAAATATTTAAAAAAAATGATATCGCTCACTTACATTTTTAATAGTTTAAATGTATCTTCGTTCTTGATGAAGTACAATGGCAGTTCATAATATTACAATTTAAAGGAATCGCTATGATTAAACATTTTCTTTTTTTTACTCTGCTTGCGGTGCTTCTTGTAAACACCGGCCTCGCACAAGGCCATGGACTCGGTCTTGGACTGATGATCGGCGAACCGACAGGTATCAGCTGTAAAGGCTGGGTTTCCAACTCAGGCGCTATACAACTGGGTGTCGGATACCCATCACTCTCATCGAGAGCAGGAACTGCACTGAGTGCAGAGTACCTCTGGCATTCGCATATTTTCCGATCACGTGAAAAATTTCCTCTATTCTACGGCCTCGGCGGTATTTTTGGCGTAAGCAGCGGTACGAATATTATGGGAGCTCGCGGTGTTTTGGGAATAGCCTGGTGGCCGCGCAGATCATCTCTGGATGTATTCTTACAGCTGGTTCCGACAATATACTTTGAGCCGGCTTCACAATTTGAATTTGATTTTGGATTTGGCGTACGGTATTTCTTCTGATAATTCCAAGGCCTCACAGGTTGTAACGGCCTGTGAGGTCTTTTGCACGCCACTCGCCGATTTCATCATACCGTTCACCGAAATCGTTGTAACATCCGTAAAAAATCCCAGTATTATATTACAGAACAGATTTTAAAAGGAGATTTTTATGGAACGCGATAAAGGATTTTCATACGGGCATCTGGGAATCGGTGTCTTTCTTCTCATTACCGGTTGTGTTTTATTGCTGAATAATTTCGATTTCATCGATACTGCATCGGTTTGGGATTTCTGGCCGGTGATCCTCATAGCCATCGGAATCGGGAAATTACTGGATGCCCGTTTAACCCATGAATACCAAAAGGCATTCTGGATGCTTTTTCTCGGTACATGGTTTCTTATTGCAGAATTTAATCTCTTCGGGTTAGGTTATCATAACTCTTGGCCGATTCTGCTTATCGGTGCCGGTATAGGTATATTGTGGAAATCTCTTTATCCTTCACACGAGACGAGAGAGGATCAATGCCATGGACACTAAATATTCTTCCATCATAGCGCCGCGATTAATACTGGGAATAGGAATCATTCTCATGGGGACTCTTTTTCTTTTAGGCAACCTGGATTTGATCGACCCGCAAGAGTATTTCCACTTTTGGCCTGCTTTCCTTATCTTGATCGGAATTGCATACATCATACAATGTCGTCACGGCTCCGGACTGGTATGGGGCATCGTTCTTATATTCATCGGCACCGCTATGCTCCTGCATCGGCTTCATTTTATATATTTCAGCGTATGGAGTTATTGGCCGGTTCTTCTTATTATTTTCGGCATTATGATGATTATGAAAGCTTCAACTCGCTGGAGAAATACAAAAGTATCAACATTTGGAGCCACCGATGCAAATTCCTATATTAAAGCCATCGCCATTATGGGCGGCTTTAGACGTTCCAATAGTTCACAGGAATTTAAGGGCGGTGAACTTACTGCAATCATGGGCGGACTTGAAATTGATTTGCGGGATGCCTCAATTAAAGGTGAAGCTGTAATTGATATCTTTACTATGATGGGCGGTGTGGAAATGCGAGTGCCGGACGACTGGGTCGTTGTTATCGAAGGATTCCCTTTTATGGGCGGATATGAAGATAAAACGCGCCCGCCTAAAGTAAGCGCGAAACGCCTCGTTATTAAAGGCGTAGCTTTTATGGGCGGTGTTGAAATAAAGAACTAACCGTGCACCCGATACTTTCAAACAGGCGAACACTCGCCCTCTATTTGGTTATCTGGTTGTCCATCGGCTTACTGATAGAGATACCGTTTATCTTTTCTTACAAGGCCCAGTGGGGTGCATTACTTTTATCTGATATACCGCTGAACATTCTTTTTGCCTTCATCTGTCTTTCTTCGTATTACTTATGCCGGATTTTCCCGATTAAGACTACCCAATGGTATAATCTTCTCTCCATGTTTGTTGTTGCTGCTTTTATCGCTACCGGCATTGAATTCTTAATCGGGTATGGATGGATATATTTTATAGATTCATTAAAATTTGCACCTCCCATATTTCCGCTTTACGAATTCTCGACCGCCGGAATTTTTAGTATGCTTATCTTAATCTTTCTTCTTGTTACTGCAACACATTATATCATAATTGCATTTGAACAATCTCGCGAATCGGAACGTCAGACATTGGAGCTGCAGGTGCTGGCACGGGATGCTGAATTGCGCGCTCTGCGAGCTCAAATCGATCCTCATTTTTTATTCAACAGCCTTAACTCCATCAGCGCATTGACAACGAACGATCCTACAAAAGCACGCACCATGGTAATACTTCTGGCTGAATTTTTCAGGAATAGTTTAGATTTAGGAACAAAAGACCATATTTTACTTTCTGACGAAATATCATTAATCGACAAATTTCTAACAATTGAGAAAGTACGGTTTGGATCGCGATTAAACGTACAGCAAGAAATCGACGAAAAAACACTGGAATGCAAAATTCCACCGCTCCTCTTGCAGCCGTTGGTTGAAAATGCCGTCCGGCATGGTATTTCACAACTCATCGAAGGCGGAACCATTACTTTCAAGACACAATTGCTTAACGATAAGTTGAAAATAATAATTTCAAATCCGTATGATCCGGATTATATACCGAAAAAAGGGACCGGACTAGGCGTCAAAAACGTCCGTTCCCGAATTCAAACACTTTATGAAAATGAAGGGCGGCTTGATATTGAAAAGAAAGACAATATTTTTACTGTTGAGTTTTCTTTTCCCTTAAAAGACTGTCGACAGAACACTAAATTACTTTCATGACTGCAAAACCTCTTATTCGAACAATTATTGTTGATGATGAAGAACCGGCACGCCAGCTTCTGCACGAATATCTTACACGGCGTGACGATATTCAGCTTGTTGCAGAATGCTCGAATGGATTTGAAGCAGTTAAGGCACTAACGGAATTAAAACCCGACCTTGCAATACTGGATATCCAGATGCCCAAGCTGAACGGTTTTGAAGTCCTGGAACTTGCCGAAAATCCGCCTGTTGTTATTTTTGCCACTGCGTATGATCAATATGCCGTTAAAGCTTTTGAACTGCATGCTGTCGATTATTTACTAAAACCCTTCAGCAAAGAAAGATTGGATGAAGCCCTTGATCATGTTGCAAAACGCCTGAAAGAAAAAAGGTTTTTGCCTGTGGAAGCAATAGCAGCGGATGCCGGGATGAAACCGCCAATACTCGAGCGCATACTCGTGAAGGACGGTTCAAAAGTACATGTTATTCCGGCAGATAAAATAGATTACATCGAGGCAGAAGATGATTATATGGCAATTAAAGCGGAAGGAAAATCACATCTCAAGCAGCAGCGCATGACCGAATTGGAAAAACTACTCGATCCGGCGAAATTCGTCCGGGTGCATCGCTCTTCCATTATAAATATCGAACGCATTGCGCGTATTGAACTATACGCAAAAGACAGCAGGATGGCTATTCTAAAAGACGGAACAAAAATTCTCATCAGCCGTGCAGGGTATGACAAGCTGAAAAAGATGCTGTAAAGGAATAGATTATAGACTTTTTAGTATTAAGCATCCTCTTCTACAAAATCTTCTCCACAATTTTTACCGCTTCCTTAATGCAGCGTTCGCAGACCTTTTGTGTAAGTTTATTTTCGGAGACGAACTTCTTCCCTTCCTCAGTATTCAGATCGCATTGCATTAATTCTCTGCAAATCGTCGTCGAGAATATTTTTTTAAACTCTTTATCGAAAGTCTTTACCAGACTGTATGTATTCTCTTTTTTTTCATCTCCCATATCACCGAGAGACTTGCCATGCTTTAAACCTATTGCCATATAAGCTCCAGTTACGGCTCCGCATGTCACTTGTAGTCGTCCCATTCCACCTCCGAAACCGGTCGCAATTTTCAATGCATGCGGCTCTGAAACACCATTTTCTTTTGAGAACGGCGTGAAAACCGCCTGTGCACAATTAAAACCGCTGCGAAAATAATTTAAAGCTTCTTCCTCTTTCATACTTAATTCCTTTATTGAACATAACAGAATAATGGCTGAATATTACTTACGTTTTTATTAAAACAATTTCAAGTACTTGCACTTCGTATGGATTTTAGTGAGATTATTTCATAACTATTTTGTGAATTTAATACAGGACAGAGAAATGGAAAATCAGAACTTGCAGAGAATGGATTCGGAAGAGTTCCGCAAGTACGGCAGAGAAGTAGTCGATTGGATTGCCGATTACTTGAAAAACACGGAAAAGTATCCGGTATTTCCAAACATAAAACCGGGTGATATTAAGAAACGATTACCCGGTTCACCTCCATTGTCATCGGAAAAAATGGATAAGATTCTTGAAGATTTCAATCATATTATTCTTCCCGGCATGACACACTGGAACCATCCAAACTTTCATGCGTACTTCTCAATTACAGGCTCCGCTCCGGGTATACTCGGCGAAATGCTGAGCGCAGCTCTGAATGTAAACGGCATGCTATGGCGGACTTCGCCGTCCGCTACAGAACTCGAGGAAGTAGTCCTCGACTGGCTCAGGCAAATGATAGGACTGCCTTCAGACTTCCGTGGAGTTATCACAGATTGCGGTTCCGCATCGAACCTCGTCGCACTTGCGGCTGCACGCGAAGCAATTCATAGACAAATACGCGAACAAGGACTGGCAGGACGTACGGATATTCCAAAGCTCAGATTGTATTGTTCGGATCAAACACATTCATCGGTAGAAAAGGCCGCTATTGTGCTCGGCATAGGTCAGGAAGGAGTACGAAAAATCCAGTCTGATACGGAATTTAAAATGAATGTAAAAGTGCTTGCGGCTGCAATTGATGAAGATAGAAAGAACGGATGGCTTCCGTTTGCAGTTGTTGCGACAGTCGGAACAACTTCCAGCACCAGCATTGACCCGGTAGCTGCAATTAGTAATATCTGTCAGAGAGAGAAAATTTGGCTTCATGTCGATGCGGCGTACGGCGGTATCGCGGCAATTATTCCGGAAATGCGTTACGTTCTCGACGGATGCGATCGTGCAGATTCCTTTGTTACAAATCCTCATAAATGGCTTTTCACTCCTATCGACTGCAGCGCACTCTACACACGCCATGTCAGTACGCTAAAGCAGGCGTTCAGTCTGGTTCCGGATTACCTTACAACTGCAGAGGGAGACGTTAATAACTATATGGATTGGGGAGTGCAATTAGGCAGGCGTTTTCGTTCATTGAAACTCTGGTTTGTTATACGCTCCTTCGGTATTGAGGGGATTATTAGTCATTTACGCGAGCATTGCCGGCTGGCAAGGAAACTTGCAGACTGGATTTCGCAGGAAAAGGATTATGAACTTCTTGCACCGGTTCCGTTCAGCGTCGTCTGTTTCCGTTACCATCCCGGGGAAATTTCAAACGAATCGGAGCTTGAACAGCTCAATTCGCGAATCATCGACCGGGTAAATGCGACAGGCAAAGTTTTTCTCTCTCACACAAAATTGCACGGGAAATATACAATCCGCGTAGCGATAGGAAATCTTGCGACAACAGAAAAACATATCTCACTTGTATGGAAAGTCATAAAGCAAGAACAAAAACTATGCAGCACGAATCGGTAATTTATGCAAATTCGAATCGCATAAGACATTAAGCGCGTATAACGTACATACGGTGCATATGCTTGCAAAAGAATTCATTCCGCTTGACCTTTTAAAGCGTTATGCCACGGATCACGAGTCATAAAAGCCGATTTTTCAATACTTAAGAAGGCTTGCTCTTCATCAATCCTCTAAGTAGATTATTTACCAATAAGGATCTTCCGAAAGTGCCGTTGATTTCGATTTTTACATCATTATAAAGGTTATATATCACAACTATTAAAAGGAGTTGTCATGAAATCTCTCGTTTTTTTGCTTCCCCTTCTTTTTGTCTTTGTGTTGATGTATTGCTCAATGCGAAACGACGAAATAGATTTACGTGCGTTCATTGACAGTCATGTTAAAATCGTCGAGCCAAAATTTAAGGCGATGAATCTGGCATATTGGAATGCAGCCGCCACGGGCGAAAAAAAATATTACGACGAACAGGCAGCGATCGAACTCGAAATCCGTACTATCTATTCGAACAAAAAAGAATTTGAACAGCTTAAAAAATGGAAAAAAGCCGGCAATATCAAAGACACACTTCTCGGGCGCCAGTTAATTATGCTTTATAACAATTATCTCATCAACCAGAACGATACCACATTAATGAGGAAGATAGTCGAGAAAGCTGCTGCTGTACAGAATAAATTCAACGTCTTCCGGCCCGTTTTAAACGGTAAAGAGGTCGATGACAACAAAATCGAAGATATACTGAAAAAAGAAAGAAATTCTGCAGAACGGAAAAAAGCATGGGAAGCAAGCAAAGAAGTCGGCAAGGTCGTTGCTGCCGACGTTATTGAACTCGTAAAGCTGCGCAACGAAGCTGCCCGGCAGTTAGGCTTTAAAAATTATTATGAAATGTCGCTTATCGCTTCCGAGCAAAGCGTTGAAGAGGTCATTGCAATATTTAATGAACTGAAAGAACTTACGGATGAGCCGTATAAGAAATTGAAGAGTGAAATAGATATAAAACTTTCCAAGAAATACGGGATAGAACCGGAAAATATGATGCCCTGGCACTATGAAGACCGATTCTTTCAGGAAGCGCCGAAAATGGGGACGATAGATTTAGACAAATATTTCAAAGGAAAAAAAATCGAGAAGCTTGCAAGCACGTTTTATAGCGGCATAGGTTTGCCGGTTGAAAACATACTGAAGAACAGCGATATCTACGGGCGAAAGGGAAAATATCAGCATGCATTTAGTACAGATATTGACAGGCTGGGAGATGTCCGCACGATGCAAAGCGTTATCGACAATAAAAACTGGATGAGTACAATGCTGCATGAACTAGGACATGGAGTATATAGTCTGAACGTCCGTCGTGATTTGCCATTTATTCTCAGAATCGAATCACATATTTTCACTACGGAAGCCATTGCAATGATGATGGGACGACAGGTTGACAATGCCGACTGGCTGCAGGAAATGGTTGGCATCAGCTCAAACGATAAGAACACTATTCGTAATGAAGGTCGTGAGAATTTACGCATGCAGGCGCTGATTTTCTCAAGATGGACACAAGTGATGATGCGTTTTGAAAAATCCATGTACGAAGATCCTGATCAGGATTTAAACAAGCTCTGGTGGAATCTGGTTAAAGAATACCAGATGGTTACACCTCCTGAGGGGCGCAATGCGCCGGATTGGGCCGCAAAAATACATCTATCACAATCCCCCGCCTATTACCATAATTATGAACTTGGTGAATTAATGGCATCTCAACTTCAGTCATATATTGCAAAAAACATTTTAAAGCAGGATAATATGCGTGAAGTATGTTTTACTAATAAACCGGAAGTAGGAAAATATTTAGAGACAATAGTTTTTGCTCCCGGAGCCAGTTTACGCTGGGATGCTTTAATCAAAGCAGCAACTGGCGAGCCGTTGTCCGCAAAGTTTTTTGCTGAAGAATACGTGAAATAAGATGCTTTAACCAAAAGATATATTTAAATATATGAAATACATATATATAAGGAGACTATAATGGAAGACGCTGGATTTGCCATAGATACAACATGGATTATTGTCGGTATTATCATTTTCTTCATTTTTCTTATAGGGATCAGAATCGTACGCCCGACACATCGCGGATTAGTAGAACGACTTGGCAAATATAGTCATTTTGCAAATCCTGGATTTCACTGGATTATTCCAATAATTGATAAGATGTACCAAGTAAACATCACAGAGCAAATGGTTGACGCGGAACCGCAAGAAATTATTACCAACGACAACTTAAACGCAGTAGTAGATGCGCAGGTGTATTTTAAAGTGAAAGATGATGAACAGGACGTTAAGAACTCGCAGTATAACGTTAACAATGTTAATTTTCAGATAGTAAATCTTGCACGCACGACGCTGAGAAATATAATTGGTACAATGACTTTAAAATCTGCAAACAGTGAACGGGGACGCATCAACGAAGACCTTCATAAAATTCTGATACAAGAAACTAGAAACTGGGGTATCGACATTGTAAGAGCAGAATTGAAACAAATTGATCCGCCTAAAGATGTTCAGGAAACGATGAACAAGATTGTAAAAGCAGAAAATGAAAAACTGGCAGCTGTCGATTTTGCAACTGCAGCAGAAACGGCAGCAGATGGTAAAAAACGGGCAGCAATCAAAGAAGCAGAAGGTATACGTCGGGCGCGAATACTCGCAGCAGAAGGTGAAGCTGAAGCCATCCGACTGGTCAACGAAGCTGCAAATAAATTCTTTATCGGGAATGCCCAGCTTTTAAAACGGCTTGAAACCGTACAACGATCGCTTGAAAAGAATGCTAAAGTTGTTGTTCCTGCTAATGCAGAGCTCGTGAATGTTATCGGTGAATTAGCCGGCGGAATCCTGCCGATTATGAAAGAGAAGTAGAAATATTCGAGTGCAAGGTACTCTAAAGTACCTTGCACTTTTTTCAATGAGATAACTATGTCTATACGCATACGGAACGTATTATTGCAGGATGCCGAAGATATAGCTGAAACCATTCGTGAATTAGGCTGGTTCGAGCATTTACAGTCTGAATCCGCTCAAACAACAGCAGAGCGTGTTCGTAAGCATATCTCCCTTTGTCTCGCAGATAACAGCCATTCCGCTTTTGTTGCGGAAAATGAAGCACATAGGATCGTAGGATATTCTTCGGTGCACTTTCTTCCATACTTCTTTCTTCTCGGACCTGAAGGATATGTTTCTGAACTCTTTATCTCTGCAAAGGTGCGCGAACAGGGTATCGGTACTGCCCTGCTGGAACAAATTATAACAGAAGCCCAAAAACGCAGCTGTGTGCGCCTGGCTCTCATTAATAGCTGAACACGCGAATCGTACCAGCGTAAGTTTTATGAGCAACTCAACTTGAAAGAACGTGCTGAAGTAGCGGTATTTATATTGCCGTTGAAGTGATTTTAATAAAGAATTACCGATATAATTGCGATTCAGCGGGCAAATTGTTAGCTTGTTCAGGTCCGTATTGTTCTTTCTCCATTTATTTATAATCTGAACTGAGAGGGATTTTTGGTAATGTCAGATACACTGCTTCTTATCGACGACGACGCAAACTTCGTTACCACTTTACAAATGGGTTTGAAGTCATATGGATATACTGTTGCAACCTCACCGAATTCCGATGACGGCTGGAAAGAAATGGAACGGTGTCAACCGGGTATTATTTTACTCGACTGGGAAATGCCCGGCATGAGCGGAATCGAATTCAGTAAACTCGTAAAAGAAGATCCTGTACATCGCAATCGATATATTATTATTCTCACAGGGCGAACCGGCACGGAAAATATCGTTCAAGGCCTCGATGCCGGCGCAGACGATTATCTGATCAAGCCGTTTAATATAGAAGAGTTATTGGCGCGTATTCGCTCAGGACTACGTTTCCGTGCTCTGGAAGAACGCATTGCAGAGGAAATAAAGCGGATGACTGTCCTGGAAATGGCACTTTCTGTCGCCGATAAAATTGGCAATCCGATAGCCGCTGCCAAGTTATATCTGCAAATACTTCTTGAAAATCCGAACCTGTCGAAATCTAAAAAGGCGATTGAAGCATTGAATTCGCTTGAAGAGCTTCTCAATGAAGCTCTGCAGCTTATCGGCCAGTTTCAATCTATAAAAAAACCTCAATCAATCCCTGCACCGGGCGGTAAAACCATGATTGCACCTGACTAATAAACCTGAAATCGGTATAAAGGAATATCAATGAGTTTTTCAAAATCAATACTGCGCTGTTTAAATTGCGAACAATCGGAACGCGAGACTCCTCTTCGATATATGCACTACAACGGAGAAGAAGTATTGATTTGCCCGTATTTTCTTTCTGCATTGATTAACGCATCGCAGAAACTTATAGGTAAATTGGAGTACACCCGGCAGTCTGACTCACATTACAAACACTGAATTTCTCCGGTTATTCTATGTCAACTAAAACTATTCTTGTTACAGGAGCAAATGGCGAAATCGGTCATGGACTGATCGAGTATCTTTCTGAATACGGCGGCATAAATATTGTTGCTATGGATCTAGTATCCATAGACGAATCGGTAAAGGCACGATGTCATCGTCTCGTAACCGGAGATGTTCTGGATACATATCTCCTCGAAACACTTTCGACCGAGCATAATTTCGATACCATCTACCATCTTGCAGCTCTGCTTTCCACACGGGCAGAACGTCAGCCAACACTTGCGCATCGCGTAAACGTCGACGGAACACTGAACCTTCTTGAAATTGCAATCACACAATCGCATTTGCAGGGTCAAAAGATCAAATTCATCTATCCGAGTTCTATTGCTGTGTATGGACTTCCTGACTTAGAGACAAAGCGAAAAGCAGGTAAGGTGAAAGAAGATCAGTGGCTGTCACCACGAACGATGTACGGCATTAATAAATTATACGACGAACAGCTTGGCAGGTATTACACAAATTACTATCGTCAACTAGATGCCGAACCGCCGAAAGGACAAATTGATTTTCGCGGAATTCGTTTCCCCGGCCTTATCAGCGCAGTTACCCTGCCTACCGGCGGAACCAGCGACTTCGCTCCGGAAATGCTGCATATGGCGGCAAAGAATATGGATTATGAATGTTTCGTACGCGAAGATACACGTATTCCGTTTATGGCAATGCCGGACGCAATTACTGCATTGCTGAGACTCCAAGCTGCCCCGTACGAAAAAATTACACAGGCTGTATATAATGTCGGTGTATTCAATCCTTCAGCGTTGGAAATGTCTCAGATTCTTAAAAAAGCATTCCCAAATAATAGTATAAAATTTTTATCGGATTACCGGCGACAGGCAATTATCGACAGCTGGCCTGCAGATGTGGATGATACAGCAGCACGCTGCGATTGGGATTGGAAACCGGAATATACCTTGGAACGGGCATTTTCTGAATACCTAATTCCCGCCGTTCAGAAAAGATATTCAGTAAAATCTTAAATCGTATTTAGAAAAGATCGTTCGAAGATTATTTTTCCCTTATTGGTGTGTCTCTCCGCCTGTCTGGAAATTGTGTTTTTTTGTTGATATAATTATAACGAGTATATTCAGGATTAACGGAATCATTTTGTCCCTCTCACGAAAGGATGATAGACAATGCGTATAGGCATTTTAACTGGAGGAGGAGACGTACCCGGATTGAATGCGTGTATGAAAGCCGCTTCAACGAGAATCCTCGACGAAGGTTATGAAATAATAGGAATAAAACGAGGTTGGAGCGGCCTGCTCAATTATAATCCGGATGATAAAAAAACTCATGAAGAAATTATTCTTCCGTTGACAAAAACTACTGTAAGGACAATCGATCGTACCGGTGGAACATTTCTGCATACATCACGCACGAATCCCGGTAAGGTACGCCCAAAGGATATGCCGGTATTTTTAAAAGGTAAATTCGAACACAAAGACGGCACTGAACCTGCCGATTGTACTGTTCACACGCTTCGTGCAATCGAACATCTTCATCTGGACGGACTTATCGCTATCGGTGGAGATGACACGCTAAGCTATGCAGTACGTCTTCATAAGGAAGGTGTACCTGTAGTCTGTATCCCAAAAACAATGGATAACGATGTGTACGGAACTGACTACTGTATTGGTTTTTCTACGGCAGTCACACGGAGTGTGGAATTCATCAATTCTATGCGGACACCGGCCGGTTCCCATGAAAGAATCGGCGTTATAGAATTGTTCGGACGCTATTCCGGAGAAACCTCGCTTATCTCAGCGTACCTCGCCGGTGTCGATCGGGCAATAATTTCGGAAGTGGAATTCGATATCGATAAACTTATCAGATTTCTTGTTAAAGACCGTAAAGAAAATCCGAGTAACTACGCAATCATGACCATTTCAGAAGGAGCAAAACCTTTAGGCGGAGAAATGTCCCTTACCGGTGAAGCTGATGCATACGGTCATAAAAAACTCGGAGGTATCGGACAATATATCGGAAGTGAAATTGAAAAACGCTCCGGAGTCGGTGTAATGGTCCAACAACTTGGATATCTAATGCGCGGCGGTGCACCCGATGCTCTCGATCGCATGGTCGCTACAACCTACGGATATCTTGCTGCTGACTTGTTAATACAAAAGAAATCCGGACGAATGGTTGCATTACGCGACGGTAAGTACACAACCATTTCAGCCAGTATGATTACCGAAGGTAAAAAATGTGTTGATGTGGACGAATTATATGATGTTGAAAAATACCGGCCAAAGGTTGCGCACCTGCTCGGCAAACCGATGTTTTTGTACTAAGCCAGGTTTTATAACTTTATTATAAAAATCCCCTCCATTACGAGGGGATTTTTTATATATTAATTAAGAGAATATCTAAGGAATAAAACAGGCGATTCCGAAATGGACGAAATACCGTTCGATGTCAATAATGAAATGCTCAGGAATAAATTTTTTACTGAAATCCTGCCCCGGACTATTAATACTATCTCAGGCAAATCCTGATGCAGTTTACATACACCCAATTTTCGGTCCTATAGGAAATGATGAATGGGAAAGAGCAAATTATAAACATTGTTGCCACCATTTGATTCAATTTGGTTTGATCAACACGCATCGGCGCTGTTGCAACGATTAATATGCTGGAAGAGGCGAAGAAAAGATTTGCATTATAATGTCATTGCGGATGAAGTCCGGAACGGACGAACAAAGCAATCTCATCCTGAGACTCGAGATATAAAGCGAGATTGCCTGCCTTGCCGGCGAGGCAGGCTTCGGCATAAAGCGCCTCGCAATGACTGATAAAAGATTATTAGCATAAGGAGTATAATTATGCAACTCCCTTTAGATTGGTATGTTTATATAATCCCGGGTAGTTTATTTTTATTATCAGCAATTCTTTTATTATTAGACAACGAATTGAGAATAAAGATCTGCAAATTTATCAAAGATAATAATCTCCTTGCCTTACCAATAATAATAATCGTTTCTTTTATTATAGGAGCTTCAGTAGATGGATTTATACATGTATTATTTTCGGAAACATCAATTCCATTAGAGAAGGAAATAATAATTCAAAACACTAATCCATTACTAATAGAAGAAAGAAACCTCGAGTATAGTAGAATGGCGTTTGGGTGATTATTATGGATTTCTCTCCTTTTTTTACTCATTACAAGTTTAATCGAAATCTATAAAAAATGGTTGACAAAGGATTATATAAGTAAGAGAATAAAACTAGTTTTCATTCCTATAATAATAGTTATTGGAATAATCGCTAGTATTCCTTGTTGCACTGACATACAACTCCGATGGATATTTGTCTTAATTATTTTGATTATGCTTTTATTCATAATCGGAGTTTTAAAGGAATCCCATAAAAAGTGGATTCTTTTAATGTTAATACTACTAATTATTGGAATTCTTATTAGTCAATGGTACCAAAGCAAAGAAGTATTTAAAAAAGCAAGGGATACAATTACTAATATGATAAGCGATACATTAAAGAATAATAAAGGCAAGGAAGACTCTCTTAAAATATTTCTAAATGTACCTTAGGTTATTGTTAGTCATCAAAGAAGTTTACTATTATTTTTATTAAAAGAATTCTAAGAAAGGATACACATTGCCTGACGAAAAGTATTTAGAAGAACATGTTCTTGTATTCCAAACTCAGTTACTTGATCAAATTGGAAAATTTCAGGGACTCTCATTTGAATTGGACAAATATTCGGATATAATCCATAATCCTAAAAACCATATATATATCAAAAGAAAAGAAGCAGAATCCAATCCTGATTATAAACAACTAATCCCTTATGCTATATTGCATTATGGGAATAAAGTATTTATCTATCGCCGCGGGAAATTACTGGCAGAAAAAAGGCTTCATGGCAGCTTCTCGTTAGGCGTAGGCGGCCATATTTCTGTCACAGACCCCGGATTATTCGGGACTACATACGAGGATGGCCTTAAACGAGAAATCAATGAAGAGGTCCATATTGAATCCGGTTATAAACAACGAATTGTTGCTTTGCTCAATGATGATTCTAATGATGTCGGGAAAGTTCACCTAGGCATTGTCCATGTATTAACATTAGAAAAACCTTTCGTTCAGCCAAAAGAGAAATCTATTAATGAAACAAAATTCGCAGACGCAGAAGAACTCCAGAAGAATATAGAAACGTTTGAGAATTGGTCGAAAATCTGTATCCGGTATATTGACAAAATTCTGTAAGAGTCGACGCAATATTGAATTAAATAACAACGAAGATTCTGCAAACAGTGCGAGATAATCAGTCCGAGTACTATTCTCTTACCTGCAAAATACCCGCGTAATTTTTTTATAGATTTTTAACCAATTTTTGATTTAATTAGATATGGTAGGTAACTATTTATAAAACCGATTTATAACAATTCATTCATTAAAATATCATTTATCACAGTAAAAATTATGAGATCCGATTATATGACAAAAAGTCCTTTGCAGATAGCAAGGGCAGAATATAAACCAAAATTACCTGCCGATTTGACCGGCAATATAACAGTAAAAGAAGGTGCTGCAACTCATTCTATCGCGCATCAAGAAGAAATCAGCAAGATATTTCCACATACATATGGACTGCCAATTCTCAATATAGAATCCGGTTCAAAACCTATGAAATCCGCTTCCATCAATGTCGGAGTTATCCTTTCCGGAGGCCAGGCTCCCGGTGGACATAATGTTATTGCAGGACTTTTTGACGGTTTAAATGCATTAAATAGCAGCAGTAAATTATTCGGTTTCACGTGCGGACCTTCAGGTTTAGTAGACGGGAAATATATTGAACTTACAGCTCAAATTGTTGAAGAATACAGAAATACAGGAGGATTTGATATAATCGGCAGCGGCCGGACAAAATTAGAGGAACAATGGCAATTTGACAAGGGCCTTGAAAATTGTAGAAAGCTCGGGATCAATGCACTTGTGATCGTCGGCGGAGACGATTCAAATACAAACGCCTGCGTGCTCGCCGAATATTATAAATCCATTAATGCAAACGTACAGGTTGTAGGCTGCCCTAAAACAATCGACGGAGATTTAAAGAATGAAATGATAGAAGCATCTTTTGGATTTGATACAGCCTGTAAGGTGTATTCTGAGCTTATCGGGAATATCGCGCGTGATGCACTATCTTCCAAGAAATATTGGCATTTTATAAAATTGATGGGACGTTCTGCTTCACACATAGCTCTTGAATGCGTTCTTCAAACCCGCCCGAATTATGCTGTTATTTCCGAAGAGGTCCTGGAAAAAAAATTAACCATGGATCAAATTGTAGAAGATATTGCGCGGGTCATTAAAGCGCGCTCCGATAACGGTGAAAACTTCGGAGTTTGCTTAATACCGGAGGGCCTCATTGAATTTGTTCCTGAAATGAAGAAGCTGATTTCTGAAATAAATGACCTGTTAGCCCAGAAAGCTGAGTTTTTTAACGGACTGGAAACAGACGATGAGAAATTCCAATTCGTGAACAGTCATATAGACGCCGACTCAACAAAAGCTTTTAACTCGCTGCCAAAAGAAATTCAAATACAACTCTTAATGGACCGTGATCCGCACGGGAATGTACAGGTTTCACGTATCGAGACCGAAAAATTACTGATCGATATGGTCTCCGATAAACTTAAAGAGTGGAAAGCAGAAGGTAAATTTGGAGGTAAATTTACAGCACTGGCAAATTTCTTCGGATATGAAGGCCGCTGTGGAGCACCTTCTAATTTTGATGCGGATTATACATATTCACTGGGTTACGTATCTGCCGTGATCATCGGATCAGGAAAAACCGGTTATATGGCATCAGTCCGAAATCTTACTGCTCCTGCCGAGAAATGGATCGCAGGAGGTGCACCAATAACCATGATGATGAATGTCGAAAAAAGAAATGGCCACATGAAACCTGTCATCCAAAAAGCATTGGTGAAATTAGACGGCAAGCCATTTAAAGAATTTACAAAAAACAGAGGGGAATGGTCTGTCAAGACTTCTTATGTTTTCCCCGGGCCGATACAGTACTTTGGTCCTACCGAAGTATGCGATGCAACGACAAAAACTTTACAATTAGAAAAAAGCTGAATTGATATAGCAAATGCGTATTATTACGATCCCCTCCTTTAGAGGGGATTTTTATTTATCAATATTGTTTACTCATATACGATACTTTCTATATATCCGGCAATAATGGATAATTTATCGGAAGAGTTTCCCCTATTCCATATTATTCCGGAGGCTCCCAGCCTTTACGGTTCCATTGCTTTAATTCAATTTTAACGCTTCCGAGAATAACTTTCATTTCGGCAGTTATCGGAATCGCTGCAGCATCATTGCTGAACCACCCCTTAAAATCGCCTGTAAGACCGAATATTCCTTCAAGTTTCATTTTACCGGACAACTCCACAACATTGATAGGTTTTTCCCATGCTTTGATACTCACTTTTGAACGAAGGCGGAAAGGATGGAACATCGTTTCTCCTATTTTTTCATTCGCAACAGTCGGATATGAAATTGAATCTTGGACTTGTGATAGATACCGTCCTAAGAAAACAAGCGATATACCGTCTTGAATGGGAATTCTTGTGATTTGAAGAGTATCATAAACCGCAAAATGCCGAGGAGAAGACTCTAAAGTCTCTTGAGACGATTCTTCGATAATGATCTTCTTTTCCAATAAATTATAACGATACTGTATCTTCTGCCATCCTTCATCCTGTTTCTCATAGGAATAAGAACCGAGTGAATTAAAAGTGGAATCCATTTCTGTATATGCAACCAAATGAACATCCACAAAGGGCAGGCCTGAACGAGAATTAATATATGCCACAGCCCTATGTTTCCTTGTTTCTGTTAACTCTAATACAGGCAGTGTTTTCAATTGAATGGTTCCGATCCTGATTCCGGACCAACTGACTTCATACAATAATTCCTCACCCTCAGTATAGAAGAATGTGTTTGTTTGTTGAGGATAATCATGTAATAATACTAATGGCGGTACAAGCATTATAATCGATAGTGCGAAGATAAAAATTATTCCGTATGGTTTCATTGCCGTTATATTTTCTAATTAAACAAAAGATTTTCCACGTACCGGGCTATTGCCGGAGAAGCAGTCAATCCCGGCGATTCAATTCCAATCAAATTGATAAATCCGAATAAGCCGCGATTTTTTTCGTGAACAATAACAAAGTCGCGGTGAGGTTCTCCCTTTTTTTGAAGTTTCGGACGAATACCGCTCATATCCGGCGAAATATCTTCATCATTGATTTGCGGTAAAATACGTCGTATAGATTCTGCAAATCCATGCTGCTTCCCTTCTGCCACCGTGTAATCGAGCAGACAGTCTTCGAGATACTCCACATCCGGCCCGAATTTTAATCGTCCGCCCCAATCAATCAGTGCATGAACACCGAGTCCTTCATTTGCTGGAACCGGGTAGACAAGCCGGGTTACAAGATTTGCTTTCGAAGGTATGACGGCAAAATACGACCCCTTGACATAACTGAGACGTAAGTTCTCCTTATCAATATCGATGCCGATCTTCTGCGCAATAATATCGGAACCCAGACCTGCCGCATTGATAACGATCTCACTGCTTACGCTGGATTGATTTCCGGCATCGTCTATGTTTAACTTGTATTCACCGTTAACATGCTGAATATCCGTTACTTGACATCGATGCTGGACAAATCCACCATTTAATTGAATTGTTTTGAAAAAGAAATACATAAGATCATGAACGCTGATAACGCCGGTTAACTGAGAGAATAACGATCCCTCTGTCCGTATATTAGGTTCCAGTTTTAATGTAGCGGATTTATCGAGGAGTTGAAGTTCCACGCCGTTCTTTACTGCATTTTGCCTGATATCCTCGAGTTTCGCCAGTTCCGCTTGTGTAGTCGCAGTGATCAATTTAGTCATCGGCTTGTAAATAATATCATGTGCTTTGCATAATGCGTACAACTCATCTCTTCCTTCTACACACAAACGTGCCTTAAGAGAGCCTGGTTCATAGTAAATTCCCGCATGGACTACCTCACTGTTACGGCTTGATGTTTCCATCCCGTATTTTTCATTCTTCTCAAGAACGACAAGATTTGGATGTTCTTCAGAAAGCCGTGCCGCGATGGCAAGCCCTACAACACCCGCACCGATTACTGCAATTTCAAAATCTGCCATAGACGTATCTTCTTTACAGAATATTTTTATGAAGTGCTATAAAATACTAAATCCTTTTTCAAATGACACGTACAATCTTGATTGATTACGTTTTGGTTCGTATGTTATATTTATATGAAAAAAACAGACACTCAAATACATTTGCTCCTCGATCTTATCGATGAAGCTTACAAAAGCAAAGCCTGGCATGGAACAAATCTGCATGGATCAATTCGCGGTCTGTCGTCACAACAAGCAGCATGGCGTCCTAAATCGACACGGCACAATATTTGGGAAATAGTAATCCATTGCGCATACTGGAAATATATTGTATGCAGAAGTTTATCAGGAGAAAAGAAAGGATCTTTTCTACTGAAAGGCAGTAATTGGATAAAGCGCCCTGGAGAACTGACCGAGAAAGCATGGCGGAATGATCTGAGAGTATTGGATGAAATGCACCGATCTATGTATAAAGTAATCGCTCGACTTAAACCATCGGATCTAGCTCAAAAACCGGCCGGAAGTAAATTCGCCGCAGCCTCTATCGTTTCTGGAATTGCCTGCCACGATGTATATCACGCCGGACAAATTCAATTGCTCAAACGATTGATGAAGCAATGAGCGCCGATACGCCTTTTCAAAAACCAATCTGGCAGAAGACTTTTGCAGCCCTGAAACACAGAAATTACCGTCTCTGGTTCTGGGGACAGATGACGTCGTTGTTCGGTACTTGGATGCAAATGACGGCACAGGGATTCTTAGTATTTGAATTGACGCACTCATCTGCATTTCTTGGTTACGTCGGATTTGCATCAGGCATTCCTTCGTTGCTGCTGACTATTTATGGCGGAGTTGTTGCCGATAGAATGTTGCGCCGAAAACTGCTAATCATCACACAATCTGTAATGATGGTGCTGGCATTGATTCTCGCAATACTTACATTTCTCGGAGTTGTCCAGCCCTGGCACATCCTCTTGCTCGCATTTGGACTTGGATTGGCAAATGCGTTCGATGCACCAACACGGCTTGCATTCATCTCTGAAATGGTAGATCGCAAAGACCTGTCAAATGCGATTGCCCTTAATGCAACAATCTTCAATTCTGCCGTTGTTGTCGGTCCTGCCGTTGCCGGTATCATATATGCAGCTTTTGGTCCCGGCTGGTGTTTTACTATCAACGGCATTTCATTCGTTGCCGTGATCGTAGCATTGATGGCAATGGACATAAAACCGGACATACAGACCACGAAAAGAAGTTCGACACTCTCGGCACTAAAGGAAGGAATAAGCTATGTCCTCCAACAACCAATCATTCTTACTTTGACAGTATTAATTGCATCCGTATGTCTGTTCGGGATGGCGCTTGGAACTCTGATGCCGGCATGGTCGGTAAATATTCTCCATGGCAATGCAGCAACAAACGGAATGCTTTTTTCTGCACGTGGTGTCGGATCGCTAATAGGCGCATTAGCTATTGCTTCACTAGGACGAGTTTCGGTTCGCGGAAAACTCATCTCATCTGGTTCGTTGTTTCTTCCCGTATTCATTTCAATCTTCGCTCTCGTTCATATACTGTCAATCTCTCTCCTGCTGATGTTGTTTATTGGATTTGCCGCTATTTTTGTCTTAAATCTTTCCAATGCTATGATTCAATCTCTCACGCCCGACAGCCTTCGCGGCCGCGTGATGGGAGTTTACAGCACGGTCTTTATGGGATCAATACCGCTCGGTGCTCTTTTTCTTGGAATCATTGCAGAACATGCCGGGGAAGTAGAAGCGGTTCTTATAAGCGCCGGCGCGGCTTTCCTTATTGCCTGCCTTGTATGGTTTTTTATACCAAAGTTACGGACTTTAGAATAATCAAGCTGTCGAAAAAGTGTAAAGCATTCCCCCTTGCTCTTTTGAGCAACAGTTTTCCATATGTTGTCTATTGCGTACCTGTCAGGCGTACCAGCCAAAGACTCAAGTCAGGCCAATAGGTAATCACCATCAGCACAACTAGTTCAAGAGCCAAAAAAACAAGAATTGATTTTATGATATGGAGCATAGGTTTCTTGAACCGTAAACTCGACAGAAATAGGTTTAGTCCTACTGGAGGTGTTATATAACCGATTTCTAAATTCGTGAGAAAGATAATGCCGAGATGAATTGGATCGATATTAAACGCTCGCGCAATCGGCAGAATGAGTGGAACTACAATGAACGTAGCCGAGAAAATATCCATCATCATTCCGACAATAATCAGAAATCCGTTGAGAATGAGAAGGAATGTTATCGGACTCGAAATTTGAGTTTGCACTATCTCAAATAAACGTTGCGGAACTTGTTCATCGATGAGATAATTTGTAAGTCCGAGTGCTACACCGAGGATAGAAATAATCGCGCCCACCAGCAGCATCGATTCCTTCATCACACGCGGTAAATCGCTGAATATTTTCAGATCACGATAGATAAACACTTCAACGATAAAGACATAGAATGCTGTTACTGCAGATGCTTCCGTCGCAGTGACAAATCCCCCGTAAATACCAATCACAATAATGAACGGCAATGGAATTTCCCACGCTGCTCCTCTGAGAGCCCTGGCAACATTCGACCAGACAAACGGAATATGCGGCACTTTCTCCTGAATACCTTTGCGCACACTATATAAACCGAGCATCGAAATCAAAATAATGCCGGGAATTATGCCTGCGATAAACAATTTATCGATACTGACCTCTGCGACCATGCCGTACACAATAATCGGCAAGCTTGGAGGAAACAATAGACCAATACTGCCTGAAGCTGTTACAAGGCCGAGTGAAAACTTTTCCGGATAATGTTCTTTGATCAACATCGGAAAGAGCAGTCCGCCAAGTGCAACAATCGTTACACCGGAAGCACCGGTAAACGCAGTAAAGAACGCACATATTACTAGAACCACAATAGCCAATCCGCCGGGGAACCAGCCGAATAACGCCTGCGCAAGATTAACCAAACGTTTTGGCGCATTGCTTTCTGCAAGCATATAACCTGCAAAAGTAAACAGCGGAATCGCAACTAAAGGCGGCATATCGGTAAGGCGGTAAAGTTCGATAATGACCGCCGACATGTCGATACCGGAAGCATAGAACAAATATAAAGCCAATGCACCGAATATAGTAAAAAGCGGAGCGCCGCAAAGCGCCAGTAAAATAATTATAGCAATAATTAACCAGATACTCATGCCGGCGCTCCTTTCTGCAGAGCTTTACCTGCATCAAGAATCGCACGAACAATAAAATGAAATGCCAGTAAGCCGAATCCGGCCGGAATAATAATCTGAGCATACCAGGAAGGTACTTCGGCAAACACGGTACTGTTATTAGAAATCTCGAATTCGATAAACGTCAACGACGCACGAAACAAGAGAAAACATATTACGGCTGCAAAGACATTAGACAGAGCCGCTACTGCTCCTTTAAGCCGCCCGGGAAGGTACCGTGTAAGAATATCGATATTTAAATGACGCTCGCCGCTCGTAGCAAGCGCTGCTCCGAGAAAACCGATCCATAATACGAGGTGGCGAAGTAGAATATCTCCCCAGACAATACCGCCGGAAAAGAAATTACGCAATACTACTTGTCCGAATGCCATAAAAAGCATGACGAGTAGGAGAAAAATGAGCAGCGCTCCTTCAATCTTATTGAAAACAGAGTCGATAGTTTTAAGTATTTTCATTTCTTATTTTTATTCTTTCTGAAATCTTCAGCTGCTTTCTCAACACGATTCATGAAGTCTTCATCGTACATTCTTCCAACAAGCATCCTGCGTGCCCGCAGTCCAGCCGCAATATATTCCTGAATTCCTTCATTATCTGCCTTTGTGAATATTATTCCTCGTTTCCTTAACTCGGTAAGAGAGGTCTTATTATCCTGACGCCCCACTTTAATAAGTTTATTCATATAAAGACGGCCATTTCGAACAAGTATTTCCTGAAGATCCTCGGGAAGATTATCAAAATATTTCTTCGATATAAGCACCGCACCTGCTGAACAGGTGAGGGGGTAATCAACCAAATATTTTGCCTGCGTATACCATTGCATCGCGATTGCGGCATACGGAGTTGTATAGAAAGCATTAATGAGACCTGTCTGAAGCGATGTACGTACGTTGTCAAGAGAAAGAGGAATCGGGTTCAAATCCAATGCCCTGAACGATATTTCTGCAACCGGATCACCGTCCCACACCCACATTTTAAGCTGTTTGATATCTTCCGGTTTTTTAATCGGAGAATTGCTAAAAACATATACAAATCCAACTTCTGCCCAGCCAAGCAGGATATATCCGCCAGCCTCAATTGCTTGTTGAAATTCTTGATCAAACACCTGGATTAAGTTATCTGCTTCTTCGCTATTTCGAATTAGAAACGGTGTATCAAGGATCCTTACTTTAGGTGCAATTTCTCCCAGTCCGACTCCTGTGAATCCCGCCGCCTGCAGTTGCCCTACGCCTATTTTTCGAATGACAGTTTTTTCATCTCCTTGTATATTACTTGCATACATTCTAAAACCGATGCGTCCTCCACTTTCCTTACGAACAGCGGCATCATATTCTCTCATTACGTTCATCCATGAAGTGCCTTCCGGAGCAACGGTCGCAAATTTAATAATATACTGCTGGCTGTAACATACTGTGAATAAAAAGGTAAATATGAAAATTAAGCTTAGATTTCTCATTTGAATTATATCCTTTACGATTAATTAAAACAGTTCATTTTCCTGTGACAATAACTTTCGTGCTTTCTGTTTCGCAACTACGTTTGCAAGCCGAGCTTCCGGTAAGATATCCAGGGACGCCTCTTCTATCTGTTTCAATAACGATTCAAATAACGGTCGGTTCTGTGTCGTCACAGCGTATGTCCGTGCATAATATAATTGCGTCATTAAAAATTTACCTCCGTTGATTTGAAGGCATTTTTCAAAATACTCCTTCGATTTGTTAGGATTCCCGCCAAGAGATCTAGGGGTGACGCCTTCAATCGTGCCAAGAAATAAATATGCTCCTCCATGATAATATGAAGGATCTTTTTCAGCTACGAATTCAATGAGAGCTTGCACTTTGCTCAAATCGGCAAGTCCTGCAACATCGGTCCTGGTAATGTTGATGTAGCTTCCCCAGCTAAATGCCGTCCAAAAAATTGCCGGGACATCTTCCTTCTTAAAAGTTTTCACGGCATCCCAAAACTCTGTAATATCACCGTCTAATGCATTTTTAAAATTATCATTTCTTTCCAGAATGCGCATACCATATTCTTTAGCACGTAGATAAAATATGCGGGCACGTTCGACACTATCGTCTTCACAGAAAGCCAGAGCGTAGGAATTATATCCTTGTGCTGCAAAGAGAAGAAACCGTTCATTGTCCGGGTCACTTTTAATCATTGCTTCGATGAGTTTGAGATTGCTCCCAAACGCCTCATGTGCAAGCTGTAAATCCGATTCCTCATTGAACGATGCCAATCCATTATCAAGAATACCGCCCATCGAACGCAGTGCAATGGTTTGGATACAACCTTCAAAGAGAAATGCTGTTATAACGATAAGTATTATTCTTTGCATAGGTTTATCTCTTAATTTAATTGATATAAATATACGACGTGCTCTTTATGGAAAATAATCATTAATCAGCAAAAATATATGGAAAAAAGTATCGGATTCAAAAATGATGGGATTAATAGTTTTTCATCGATTAATTTGATTTTTCCAATAATTATTCCTTTTAATGTAAAGATAAGAAATCCAACTTCACGATAGTGACCTTGAATAATGAATCCACAACTTGTCCCTATTACTGCTTTAGTATTTCTGTTATTCGGTTTTCTTTTTTCCCATTTGACACTTTTACGATAAACAAGTAACTTCCCCAAGTATGATATCTTAACTACTTAATCAAAAGAAAGATAGATATGCGTATCCTCGTAATCGAGGATGAAAAGAAGGTTGCCCGTTTTCTGAAAAAAGGCCTGGAGGCAGAAGGCCATGAAGTTGATACTGCCGCAGACGGGAAGACCGGCGAGAAATGTGCTCGAACAGAAGTATATGATATCATACTGCTGGATGTTTTACTGCCCAAGAAAAACGGTTTTGAAATCCTGCGCGATTTGCGGAAAGATGAAATTCGAATTCCTATATTAATGCTGACAGCCCGCAGTGCAACGGAGGATATTGTTGGCGGACTCGACCAGGGTGCAGACGATTACTTGACGAAACCATTTGCTTTTAATGTGTTATTAGCACGAATTCGTTCATTAATGCGCCGGGGAACAGTCAAGACAAAACTCAAATATGCCGATCTTGTTTTAGACACGATTGCACATAAAGTAAGCCGTTCCGGTACTCCCATTGAGCTGACTGTGCGTGAGTATGCTCTCATCGAATATTTTTTACGTCACCGCGGCAAATTAATTTCACGATTGGAGCTTTCAAGAGATATATGGGGGTATAATTTTGACCCGGGTACAAATGTCGTAGATGTGTATGTCAATCACCTGCGAAAAAAAATCGATGCCGACTTCTCGGTGAAGCTTATTCAGACTGAACGCGGCAAAGGGTATTATCTATCTGAGAAAAAATTATCATTCAATCCCGGCAAAGGAATAGCGGCGGGCAAGTCCGCATGAAAATATTTCATTCCATCCGTACAAAACTATCGTTGTGGTATGCAGCAATTCTCGGCATCACACTTCTTTCTTCGGGCATAATTGCATATGTCGCTTCACGGTCCTCACTTCTCGATAATCTGGATTATTCGTTAAAGAACGAAGTGAAATGGGTAAACGAATTCATTGAACCGAAAGCGAAGAAAGTAAAAATAAAACGTGCCGCGCTTAAGGAACTGCAGGAGCTCAAACGGAGCGCCGCACAGCAGGAGGAACAACCGGAAGTAATTGATACAAGCTCAGGCGAGCGTACCGAAATAGACGAGATGTGGAATCGGATTTACAAGCATACCCTGCTCAGTCCGAGGCGCCATTACATTTTGATTCTTGACCGTAACGGCGATTTATTGTACCGATCTCAAAGCCTGCGTGGTCACACAATTGACTACAGCGACATTCCGTATCAATGGATCAACGTTGTCACTACAAAGGGCCCGGACGACCAGCAGATTCGTCTCGCATTAACACAAAACGACTATGTCAAGATTTTTGTGGCATATCCGCTGGAACCGATCTATGAAGTCACAGACAATGTTTTCTATAACTTTCTCTTCATTACACCATTAGCTTTGTTAATCTCTGTTATTGGGGGATGGTTTTTGGCGCATAAATCGCTGAAGCCCGTTGATGAACTGACAAAGACTGCAAAAGAGATTACTGCTCAAAATCTTAACCGCCGGCTTCCTACACTTCGAGTTAACGATGAACTTGGCCGGCTTACAGAACAATTCAACGATATGATCAGCCGTTTGCAGGCATCATTCGTACAAATTCAGCAATTCTCCTCGGACGCATCACACGAGTTACGAACGCCTCTCACCATTATGCGCGGCGAAATTGAAGTCGCACTGCGCAACCAGCGGATGTCCAAACAGGCACGCGAGCTTTTCACGAGCATGAACGATGAATTAGTCCGTCTCTCCTCGATTGTTGAAAGCCTGATGAGCCTTGTAAAATCCGATACAGGACGGCTGGTATTCAACTTGCAGCCGGTCGCACTGGATGAATTCATACGTCAGATTTTTGAAGAGGCACAAGTACTTGCAGAAACAAAAAAGATAAAGGTAAAATTAGATCACTCTGAAGAGTTGCATATCAAAGGAGACGCTGCGCGTTTGAAACAGCTTTTCTTGAACCTTATCGATAATGCAATAAAATACTCACGACCACATGGACTTGTAACACTTTCATTAAAAAGAGAAACCGATAATGCGGTCATCATGATAAAGGACAACGGCATCGGAATTCCACGAAAGGAACAAAGTAAAATATTCGAGCGATTTTACCGCGCAGATAAAAACTCCCGAAACAATGAAAGTCCTTCCGGTAGCGGCCTCGGCCTTTCCATCGCTAAATGGATTGCGGAAGCACATAATGGTTCAATCGAAATAAGAAGCAGAGAAGGCAAAGGAAGCACATTTATCGTCCGGATACCGATTCTATAGCATGTATTGTTGCCGATTTATTTTTGAAATTATTTAAAAGACTTCGCGGAATAATCCTTTTTCTGTCGAAGCGCTTTATTCACAATTGGCGGCACCAGTTTGCTCACATTACCGCCGAGTCGTGCAATTTCACGGACTATATTGGAACTTAGATATGTATATTTTTCGTTCGGCATAAGAAAAACGGTCTCCATCTTCTCATCCAACTTCCTGTTCATCAGAGCCATCTGCAGTTCGTACTCAAAGTCCGTCATTGCCCGAAGACCGCGAACAACAGCGATCGCTTTCCTCTGTCGTGCATAATCCACTAATAGTCCTTGAAAAGAATCGACCTCAACATTCTTGTAGCGCTTCGTTACTTGTTTAAGAAGCGATACGCGCTCTTCTTCGCTGAAGAACGGATTCTTTGTTGTGTCCCAAGCAACAGAAATAATGACTTTATCGAAAAGCTTTAGCGCCCGTTCAATAATATCCAGATGTCCATTTGTTACGGGATCGAATGTTCCGGGATATATGGCAATTTTCATTTCACGTCCTTGAATTTAACAGGTGGAACAAAGGCTTTCAGAATCAATACGGTCGTTTGGCCAAACGTTTTTTTAAGGATTTCATATTTATGTTCATCCAATTCTATTACGGATTCACGGCTGTGTTCCATTACAACATAGGAACCATTACGCACTGCTGCTGAATCATATACAGCATTAGGCAATAAACCTATATTTTCCAGCTTATACGGCGGATCTACAAAAACCAGGTCGTATGCCCGTTTAATATTCTTCAGATACCAAAATACATCCGCTTGATATAAAGAACATTGCGATTTACACCCCAGCGATTTAACATTATTTTCCAGTATGTTCAGCGATTTCCTTGATTTATCTATGAACGTAACACTCCTCACGCCCCGGCTGATTGCTTCCAGACCGAGGCTGCCGCTGCCGGCAAATAGATCTAGTACTTCCAGATCATCAAAAACAGTACGGTTTGATAGAATATCAAAAATCGTCTGCTTCGCACGATCTGTTGTTGGGCGGACGGATAAATCATGAACCGACTTAAGTAAGCGGCCTCGAAGGTTACCAGCGATAATTCTCATTTCGTACGCAACGCCAGGCCGATCGCCGCAGAAAATCGGTATCCGTCTCGAACAAACAATGGATTGAGATGTTTTTTAGCAACAAGTTTGCGAAATGGATTAAGCGCCAGTGTTTGTTTAATCCCTGTTGTTGTTCTAAGCGCCATAACGAGACTTTTTGTAACATCGATCCCATGCAAAAGTAAAGCTGCCGGCGTACTATCATCTTTTTGCTTCAGGTATTTCAGATATTCTAAAATGTATTTGTCGGGATACGGCTCACCGTCATAAATGAATGAACGATAGTCCGTCATCTGCCCTTTATGAATGAGACTTGCATCAACACCATTTTTACAAAGCCCGATAAGAACAATATCGTGCTCCAGTATTTCGGGATAGTTAGTTATGAGAGTCTTTTCTGTGCTGAATTGGTCAATATCAATAATACTCAGCTTCATCTTTAATCCGGTTACGACCTTCTGTAAAAATGCCACCATCCCCCGCCGCACCGCAACCATAAATGTCTGCTTAGCACCAGCTTTTTCCAGCGGCAATCCATGAGAATCGATAATAAATTCTCTAGGTGAAGTATGCGGAAAGTATTGATCTACTTCCCACTGAAGATGGCGAGTGAGATCTTTACCGGTTAGACCGGGTTCCACAGGAATTATGTTAATAAAAAGAGGATCGGGCGGCAGCGCAAATGAAATATATTCCGTTGAGATTTTATGCTGCCTCATCATTTCTCTTAACTCTTTTATAAATATATTCAAATTTGGATGATCGGCCGAAATGGTCGCCCCTATACGGCTCATATCTATTGTTGTATCGCGTTCAGCCAATACGGTAACAATTGACTTCTTCCTTTTATGCTCAACCTCGGCTAATTGGATTTTTCCCCTAAGGAATGAAAAGCCGATACAATAAGTTGATTTCATGTTTAGAATCTCTCGATGGATGATGGCTATTTAGTCGTAATTAAAGAACTGAGACGTTCCAATTTTCTTCTGCTTATTCCTTTAATAGCGATTAGATCTTCTATTGCAGTGAATTCACCTGTTTCTTTTCGATAATCCAGAATACGTTCCGCTGTGACTTTACCAATGCCGGGTAAATCTATCAGCTGTTGTTCTGTCGCAATATTAATATTGAGCTTTTCTCCGGCCATAATGCCGGCTGAAACAGCATTCACACTGTCTTCCGATATCGCACTTAGTACTGTAAACGTACTATCCGATGCTTGATAATTAAACTGCGGTAAAGCCCGAAATTCTGCCTGATATAAACGAATTCCGGCACCAATAATCATCGTTGTAACCAAAAACAGAATTACATTCCGTTCGGTTTTCGTTAATGCCAGCCATTCCGCAATACGATTCAACATATCTGTTTAGGAAAATACATCTTTAACTTTATCAAAGAAAGACCTGTCGGTATTAAGACGGTCTTCCTCACTTGGATTTACATGCTCGCAGTTTGAAAGACTGCGCAGCAATTCTTTTTCCTTGGCATTGAGTTTTGCAGGTACCCATACGTTCACGCGAACAAGTTCATCGCCGCGTCCGTAGTTATTTAAATGCGGAATACCGTGCTCGCGCATTCTAAGCATCCTGCCTCCCGGTGTTCCTGGATCGATAGTAAGCTTTGCTTTCCCTGTAAGCGTAGGAATTTCTACCTCTCCGCCAAGCGCCGCCGCCGGATAACCGATCCATAGTTCATAAATGATATCGTCGCCATTTCGCTTGAAGTGCTGATGCTGCTCTTCTTCAATTACTACGATTAGATCTCCGGCCGGGCCGCCCCGGCGCCCTGCATTTCCTTGGCCCTGAAGAGGAATATAATTCCCTTCCATTACACCGGCAGGCACATTCACTTTAATTGTCGATTCGCCTTGTACACGTCCTTCTCCACGGCAGTTTGAACAAGGATCTTTTACAATACGTCCTTCGCCATCACATGAAGGGCATGTAGTAATATTCACAAACTGGCCGAACATTGAACGTGACACTTGCCGCAGCTCACCGCTGCCGCCGCACTGAGGACAGGTCGATTTTCCGCTCGAGGTCTTTGCACCGCTTCCGTTGCAAATATCGCATTTTTTTTGACGCTTTATTTTTATTTTCTTTTCGACGCCGCTGGCGATTTCTTCCAACGTCAAAGAAAGGCGGACACGCAGGTCCGAACCCGGCTGCCCGTGTTGTGCAGAAGAACGCCGCCGCGATCGCTGGCCGCCCGTAAACATTTCATCAAAAATCGAACCGCCAAAACCACCGGAGAAAACATCGCTAAAAGTACTGAATATATCATTAATGTCGTGGAAATCACGGTAATTCGTACCGCGCAGCCCTTCATGTCCATACTGGTCGTAGCGCTGCTTTTTTTCAGGATCGCCCAATACTTCGTAAGCTTCTGCTGCTTCCTTAAACTTTTCTTCCGCTTCTTTACTGCCAGCATTGCGATCAGGATGGTACTTCATTGCCATCTGTCGATACGCTTTTTTAATTTGATCCTGCGTCGCATTGCGTCCGACTCCCAATATTTCGTAAAAATCTCTTTTTGCCATAGTCTTTGTTTATTTTCCTGAAGCGCTGGTTGACGTCTCTGTTTGATCTGTTTCGCTGGGCGCTTCATCTGGAACGGACGAAACTACTACCTTTGCATGCCGAAGAACTTTATCGTTCAATGTATACCCTTTTTCAACTTCTTCAAGAATCGTATGATTCGGTACATCACTGCGAGGAATTTGCAGGAGTGCGTCATGATAATCAACATTAAACTCTTTTCCAACTGTATCGAACGGCTTGACACCACGCCCTTCCAGCACTTTTAAGAGTTTTTGATAAATCAACTCAATACCTTTCACCAGCACATCATTTTCCTTGCTTTCTTTCATATGCTTCAGCGAGCGTTCGAAATCATCAAGCACAGGCAGTAAATCCTCTACCAACGATTCTGTTGCATACCTAAGAATATTAGACGTTTCACTTTCAATCCGGCGGCGATAGTTATCGAATTCTGCCGCTTTCCTCAGTAATAAATCTTTATACTGGTTGACTTGTTTCTGAAGATCCTCCATCTGCAAAGCTGATTCAGTCGCTTCCGGCAGTTCAGGTGGAATACCTGTTTCCGACTTTAATTCTTCTCCGGTTCCGTTATTATTGTTTTCTAATTCTTTTTCTGCCATAATTCCTTTAATATATTAGATATTCAAATGTAAAATATTCTTTTATACGCTTAACATCTTTGCAATTGTCTGAGCAACATAATCCACCAAGGGAATGACTTTGCTGTAATTCATGCGCGTCGGGCCAATAATACCGACCCGTCCTGTTACTCCTTCTACGTCATATGTTCCGGTAATAAAGCTGTATTCTTTCGCAGTCTCGTCTTTATTTTCTGATCCAATGGTTACAACGAATCCTTTTTGAAGTTCATCGTGCTTTTCTAAAAGATGAACGATAATGTCCTCGTTTTCGATTAATTCAATCACAGACCGAAAATTCTTAGGATCAACAAATTCCGGGTGATCAATAATATTTTTAGTGCCGCCTATTAAAACTTTATCCCGTTCTTTGGAATCTGTGAATAGTTGATCAACCGATTCAATAAAAAGGCGTATTAGCCCTGTATGTTCACCCGTCACATCCCGAACACGATCCGCAAATGAATCGCGGATTTCAAGCAGTGTTAATCCGGATAACCGTTCATTCAATAATCTGCCGACCTCGTCAAGATGATCTCTCCGGATTTCCACTCCTATCTCCATCATAATTGTACGAACTATCCCGGTGCGGATGGAAATCACAACGAGCAGCTTGGAACTTGTAATAGGAATAAGTTCAATCTTTTCAAATATACCGCTGCCGAGATGCGGCGATGTTACAATGCCAAGTTGATGCGAGATCTTTCCGAGAAGTTTCGAGGTCTCACGCAGCATCTCATCGGCATCATTTGCCTGATCCAGCTGTTGACGAATCCGCAGTTTTTCCTCGTCGCTGAGCTGCTGCATTTCCATCAGATAATCAATATAGAATCTATAGCCAAGATCAGTCGGCACCCTGCCTGCCGATGTATGAGGATGAGATAAAAAGCCAATTTCTTCCAAGTCCGCCATAACATTCCGAATAGATGCAGGACTTAAGCTTGATTCAAAATGCTTGGAGATATACCGCGAACCGACCGGAATAGCCGTCTGGATGTAGTTATACACCACATGATGCAAAATGCTTTGTTCACGCTCACTTAACTTTTTATTCTTGTCGGTCATTTCTCCCATACAATACCTTTGTCTCCTATACAAAATTAACCATTAAACGCTCCGTTGTCAAGGTAAGCACTCAATGTGCATGACTGCTCATAAGCATTTAATAGGTACTAGAAAACCCCGTAACATACGTAAAATTGCATCACCCCACATTTCTCTTTATCTTATATTGTTATGAAAGCAAAACTTATACTCGAAAACGGTACAATCTTCACAGGAGAATCATTTGGTTCAAACGACGAAACAACAGGTGAAGTTGTATTTAATACCAGCATTACTGGTTATCAGGAAATTCTCACCGATCCTTCATACAAAGGACAAATCGTGACAATGACCTATCCTCTCATCGGTAACTACGGAGTTAATATCGACGATCTCGAGTCGGTTAAGCCGCAGGTAGCCGGATTTGTTGTTAAAGAATACAGTTCTTTTCCGAGCAATTTCCGATCAACTGAAAGCCTCGGCGATTGGTTAAGTAAGTATAATATTATCGGTATTCAAGGTATCGACACACGTATGCTGACTAAAATTATCCGCTCTGTCGGTGCAATGCGTGGAATAATTTCTACGGAAGACTTGGATAATAAAAGCCTGCTGGCAAAAGTAAAAAAATCACCGCAGATGGCCGGACTCGATCTTGCGAGCCGTGTCACTACAAACAAAGCTTATACCTGGAATAAAACCGATGCCACACAATTCGCACTTCCAGCACAAAATTCAGGCGGTAAGAAATGGAATGTGGCCGTTTATGATTACGGCGTAAAACACAACATTCTAAGGCGATTAACTTCATACGGGTGCAATCTCACTGTGTTGCCCGCACAGACTCCTGCTGAAAAATTATTAAAAATGAATTCGGACGGTATATTCCTCTCCAACGGACCCGGCGATCCGGCAGCTGTGACTTACGCAATCGATAATATCAAGAAACTCATCGGGAAAAAGCCCATTTTTGGAATCTGCCTCGGCCACCAGCTGCTGGCATTAGCGCTTGGCGGAAAAACATATAAACTGAAATTCGGCCACCGCGGTGCAAACCATCCTGTAAAAAACCTGAAAACCGGCAGTATTGAAATAACATCACAGAATCACGGCTTCGCAGTTGATCCGGATTCTCTCGACCCGAAATCCATTGAGATTACACACACGAATTTGAATGACCACACAAACGAAGGATTCCGCCATCGATCTTTGCCTGTCTTTTGCGTTCAATATCATCCGGAAGCTTCACCAGGACCGCACGACAGCGACTATCTCTTTGCACAATTTATACAATTACTGGAATCCCAATAGATAGAAATCTAATAATTACTTTTGCAGTTCTTTTTGACGTATTGACTCCATAATCATTAAAGCTCTTGTATTTTGATTATCTTCTTATTAGTTTTTATAAAATACTCGCTCAATCTAATAATTTCACTTATCACATTATCTATGGAGGCATTATGAGATATATTATTACGACAGTAATCGCCGCAATGTTGATCGGATTGATAGGATGCAGTGATGATGAATCTAATCCTGCAGAACCGAATTCAACAGCTGCACCAGCCATTCCTCAAGCTACTTTTAAAGGGCCAAACACTACCTCGCAAGACCCAAATGCACAGATAGCAAATTCATATGCAACAATAATGAACAGTAGTATGGCACTAAGTACAGCATTATCATCCGCACCTGCGCAGCAAAACGGAAATATATACACATGGACATATGGTTATCAGGGTGAAACATATACATTGACATGCACTAAACAGAGTGACGGAAGTTATACATGGATACTTAAGTATTCAGGTAATTACTCTGGAACAGTAGTGACAGATTTTACAATGTGGGAAGGCACAACGAGTGCAGATGGAAAAACCGGCAGCTGGACATTTTACACACCCGGACATACGGGAAAAGCAGTTGAATTTGTCTATACAACAGACGCAAACAATGTAATCACTGGTACATATTATGTGTATGGATCGGGCGGAACGCTATCATCCAAGATGATCATCGTAAACAATCCTGATGGTTCCGGAAGTATTGAAGTGTATGACGATGGAGTAACCTTAAATTATAAATCTGTTTGGGCTGCAGACGGCTCCGGAACTTGGTATACATACCCCGGTGGAGTAGAAACATTCGGTGGAACTTGGACCTGATTTTAGAAAGATCTTTATAATAAAAAGCCGGATGTGAAAGCACCCGGTTTTTTATTGTACATAGGTAACAATTCATTTACTGCTTTGAAATAGCCGCGATTTGCCATGCTGTTCCCGCAGTGAAAACAGGAAAAACGAAGAAATAAAGCACAAAACAAACACACTTCCCCAGAGTACTGATGAACTAAATTCTTCGAGTAATTTCATTCCGAACCACCCGCTGAAAGCAAGCGCGGCATTTCCAGTCATTTGGTAAATACCCATATACGCACCCCGTTTTTCATTCGGTGCAATATCTGCGACATATGCAGAAGATGCAGGCAAAAGGATCATTTCCCCGAACGTCCAGATCACAACCGTAATAACTACACTCCAGAATCCTGTTGCAAATATCATTCCTCCGAATCCCGCCCCAATTAATAAACCGCCTAATGCCATCGAATGCCTGTGCGGCCAGTGTGACATTGCAATGTTCAACGGAACTTCCAGGAGAATAATAAGCACCGTATTGACAGTGAAGAGAAGTCCGAATACTGAAGAAGCCAATCCCAGTTCGTGCACGCAAATGTATGGAAGAGTTGAAAAAATTTGAAAAATTGTCATAATAGCAGGGAAAACAAAAATTGCAAATAATAGAAGCCGCCGATCCCGGAGAACAAATGTTCGGGTATCCCGATCTATATCGGTGATACGTTTATGTTTCGGATCATAAACCATCTTCAGCGTTAGAACCAATGCTGCAATCAATGTTGTTGCCCCATCAACCCAGAAAATAAGGGGATACGAGTATAACAGGAGAAATCCGCCCACAGCAGGACCAATACTAAGACCCATATTAGCTGCGAGGCGATTGGCTGAAAATGCTATCTTCCTTTGATCCGGCCTAACTACATCCGAAATGATGGAAAGTGCCGCAGGACGAAATGCTTCAGTTATAACAGACCAGCATATTGTCGCTATGATGACAAATAAAAAACCCTGCGCAAGCGGATATAATATAAGAACAATACCGGAAAGCCAAAGCGATAACTTCATTAAGCGCAGCGGGCCTATTGCATCGCTGAGACGCCCTGAGAACGGAGCCGCTACAAGAGCAGCTATACCATATACAGAAAATACAAATCCCGCCTGAGTTGCCGAATACTCCTGACTATTCGTGAGATAGACGACAAGAAACGGCAGGGCCATTGACCCCATCCGGTTAATGAGCGTTGTACCACAGAGTATCCATATCTCTTTAGGAAGACGGTTAATACCGCGCCATGGATTCATATAAATCTAATTGAATTAAGCTGGATATCGGTTTCAACGGCTGTAAATTTCAGGATTGACTATATACGGCAGTTTCGCGCCGCGCAAACCATGAATAATATTCTCTGCCGATAAACGCGCCATTGCATTACGCGCTTCGATTGTAGCCGATCCGATGTGCGGAAGCACCGCCACGCTCTCCATCGATAAGAGCGGATTATTAGGCCTCATGGGTTCCGGATTTGTTACATCCAATCCTGCGCCCCAAATAACACGCTCATTGAGCGCATCGATAAGATCCTTCTCGTTATGTATCAATCCGCGTGCAGTATTGATAAATATTGCCGTTCGTTTCATTTTATGAAATACTGTTTTATTGAATATTCCATTTGTAGTTTCATTCAACGAACAATGAACCGATAACACATCACTTTGCGCCAACAACTCGTCGAATTCCACTTTACGTGCCTGTAATAACTCTTCAGCGACAGAATTTCTTGAGCGATTGCAATAAATAACATCCATTTGATAAGCGCCTTTGCAGCGTTTTGCCATTTCAGTGCCAATCCGGCCCAGACCGAATATGCCCAGAGTTTTATTCTTCAACTCTATTCCAAGATTTGCTTTGGGCCTGAAGAAAGTCCACTCTCCTCCGGCAATTGTTTTATGGAGATGAAAAGCTTTTCGCGATGCTGCAAGCATCAATAGAAAGGAGACGTCCGCCGTAGCTTCGCTGAGCACATCCGGCGTATTACCGATCGGTATCCGTAATCGGGTCGCTTCATCAATGTCGATGTTATCATACCCGACAGCAAGCTGGGCAATGACTTTCAGATGCTTGCATTCGTTAAGAAATACTTTATCGATCTTATCGGAAAATACACACAGCAATGCATCGTTTTGTTTGGCATTTTCGATAAGTTCAAGCTGTGTCATAGGCCTATCGACCTGCCAGACAGTGACTTCAAAACCCTCCGCACGCAGTAATTCGATTCCCTGTGCCGGAATATCACGTGAAATAAATACTTTCATATCATCCTTTTATCAGGTTAACGAGATATAAAATGTGATAGAAAAAGTGTACGGAAAAGTAACAGTAAAAACAAAACGCCGGCGGTTTTTCAACCGACGGCGTTCCTGGCAAAATATAAAAAATTATTATCTACAGACCGTTCGCTTGGGTAGCGACTTGCACATTTTCACTAATTGGATAAATTCACTCCGGTAGCCTTCCTTATCTTCGCCCTTTGCCGCACGTGCCGATTCAAGCACATTGTCATAATTTGTATTTCCCAAAAATTTCGATTCCCGAAGAATCATACAAAACTGCACAACCGACGTGGCAAACCGGAAATCACTTGTAACTTTATTCAGTGAACGAATTTGTGAAAGCACAGGTATCTCCTGTAATACGCTGACGGTATCTTTAGGTGGTTTATACCTTATTTTTACCGTTAACAATTCATTCGTTTGATTAGATGATATATTTGCGGCAGGACGCTGATATTTCAAAGAATCGACTTTCGGAAGATCTATCTCGACACCAATGGGGACAATTTCATAAAAGGCGGTAACAGAGTGACCGGCCCCCATATCGCCCGCATCCTTTATATCGTTATTAAAATCCTCTTTATTGAGCAGCCGGTTTTCATATCCTATCAGACGGTAAGCTTTTACTTTTGCGGGATTGAACTCGATCTGCAGCTTGACATCCTTGGCAATTGTATATAACGTACCTGCAAGTTGGCCGACAAAGACTTTTTTTGCTTCAAGTATATTATCGATATACGCATAATTACCGTTTCCTTTATCTGCAAGCTTCTCCATCTTGGAGTCTTTATAATTGCCCATTCCGAATCCCAGCACCGACAGATATATGCCGTCTTTTCGCTTTTCTTCAATCAGGCGTTCCATTTCGGCATCGCTTGATGCACCGACATTGAAATCGCCGTCGGTTGCAAGAATAACACGGTTATTCCCGTTTTTAAGGAAATTCTCTTTTGCGATTTTATATGCGAGTTTAATTCCCTGTCCGCCTGCAGTAGAACCGCCTGCTTCAAGATTATCAATAGCATTTAGAATTTCTGTCTTCTTATCACCTGAAGTCGATGGAAGCACAAGTCCTGCGCTGCCCGCGTAAACAACAATCGCGACCTTATCGATACTCCTGAGTTGATTTACCAATAAATGAAAAGCGGATTTCACAAGAGGAAGCTTATTAGGATCATTCATGGAACCGGAAACATCAAGCAAGAATACAAGGTTGCCCGGAGGCAGTTTATCGGTTGAGATATGTCTGCCCTGCAAGCCGATCATCATTAGATGATGTTTGGTATTCCAGGGCGCCGATGCAATTTCAGTAGATACTGAAAACGGATGTTTGCCGGTCGGTTCCGGATAGTTATAGGAAAAATAATTAACAAATTCCTCCGTGCGTACCGCATCGATAGGAGGAAGCGATCCGTTGCGGATAAATCTGCGAACATTACCATACGATGCTACGTCAACATCTATTGAAAATGTCGAAAGCGGATTTTGTGCAGCATCCAAAAATTCATTTTCCATGATCTTATCATACGATTCGGTATTAAAATTGGCAATAAAGTCAGGAGCTAAAGAATATTGAGACATGCATGCAACAGCGGGAGAAGCAAGTCTATGCTTAATAAATCCTATTTTATCAGCCTTTTCTTCTTCTTTTAGAATCTCTAACGGTATAATATTCGTTAATCCTGAATCAAGCTGAACATCAAGGCGCACAGTCGTATCGGACTGCACAATTACATTTGTTTTATTTAAAGTCATATAACCATTACAAGTGAACTGTACAATTTGTTTAACGGCAGGAACGGATTTCAATTGATAATTACCGGAACTACCTGTTTTATCGGTAATTCCTGTGCCATAGACCGTCACAGTTACACCTGTAATAGGTTTACCGGAATTGGCGTCTGTTACTCTGCCGACAATTAAACCATTTTTTTGAACACACGACGGTATTACCAACAAGAGTAACAAGGAAACTAAAATGATATTCTTCATAACCTTCTCCTGGATTTATTATGAATATCTGTGATTTATCTTCTACTGATATATGCAGTAAAAACAGAAAAGGTAAATGGATAGGGATTAAAAAAAAGAAGCTGATAGGTATTATTGATTTATAGATACGAAGATGTTAATCTGAAAACCGTATAAGTATCCATCCATTTTAAATAAAAGAAACCATTATCCACACTCTAAGCAGTGCAAATGCAGAATGCAAAATAATGGTTCAGAAAAATAGACAATAATGTTATAGAAATTTAATTTCTGCTTATTGAGAGTCCTTCCATATTTTTAGAAAAGATTTTTATCCATATACAATTATTTACTTTTCTCCAGCCTTTTAAAAATTATATACAGATCGCCGTACTTTATAGGTCTCGTATAATCATTCACAGCGAGTTTTTCCAGCATTTCATTTATATATTCAGGGTACATATTAATATTTGTCTCTCCGAGAACTCCCTTCATTTCACGCGTTGGAGCGACTGAATATTTCATTGCCAGTTCGCCAAAATCTTCTCCCTGTTTTATCGCTTTATAAACCGTATCAGCCTCTTCCCATGTAGTGCACAATATTTCCCCAAGGTTCATCACTTGTAATTCTGCATAGCGGACATTTGTCCGCAGGTGAAACCAGGCGCTGATCGGTTGATTTCCTGTTCGGGCGGGAGTAAAACGCCACTTTTTGATCGATTCTACAGCAAGCGAATCCCACTCGGCATCGCCGCTGCCTTTTAGGAGCCGGGTTTTACCAACTGATCCATCTTCCTGTATAAACAACACCATATCTAAATCGAAAGATAATCGAGAGAATGTTTCCGGAATCGGGGGAAGCGGATGTTTCAACAGCACCTGCGGAGTGCCCGGATCCGAAGCCTGCTTCATTGAAGAACAGCCCACAAAACACACGATACAGAGTAAAAAAATCGCGAGTCTCATAATACACCTCCTGTAAGAAATTGTTTTAAAAATAAAACATTAACTTTGGATTTGAATTTCGCTGCATTACATGCAAATGATACTTAGTTTTCCTTTAAACCTCAAGCAATATACAGTGCCGGTTTATGAAGTATAGAAGACTATAAAAAAAATTTTATCCTTGACTCCTTAATACATTTTCTGTGTTTTTCAGACATATCATTAGATATATATTCCTTTTTTTCTGCAGTATTTTGGCGTATAAAGCTTACTCGGGAATTATTTTGGATATCTCAAGAACAGGAAGGAGAATTTTTACAACAAACGTACTTATTACAGTAAAAAAGATGAACAAGACGATGCCCCATATTGCCCATCGCTTTTGCATTCTTTGAAAGTGCTCAATGCTTTTCCAGCGTTTGTTCTGCCAAGCCCATTCATTCCCTTTGAATCCTAATACAAATACCATGAGAATTCCAACAACCGGAATAGCGGCCAGCAGCGCGATATATGTCCTGTTGAACAATCCCCATATTACACTCAGGAAAAAAGCGCCCCAGTTCCATGTTCGAATAACTGAAGGGACTTCAGAATCCTTCCCTCGTCCTGATGTGTTTTCTATACAAGTATCTGTCTCCATATCGAAGATGATATGTCCTACTCTTTTTATTCAATAACGAATATTGACACGAGTATTTTTGCGGTAATGGTTATCACATACCAATGCAGGAAAACTATTGTTCCACATATAATAACAAAAACGATTACCCGCTCAATAGTTATTCCACTTAGCGCTTCGAAGAATCTCTGAAAAAAAGCGAAGGGTGTTAATAAGCCGATCAAAATCCACATTACGATACAAACGAGGAAACAGGTTGCTGTATAAGTAATAAATACTTCTAAATCTAAACCTATTACTATAGCAAATAAATATCCCACGAGCATAAATGCAAAGCCGATGAGTGCACAAAGAAATACCGCACCAAATCTTAAAAACTTCTTTCCGGTTGAAGATTCCTGTTCCGACTCTTCCGGGGGTTGTATTTGAAAATCTTCCATATGTGTTTCCTTCGATAATTAAGATGGAGACAAATTGATTTAATAATTGCTGAATAGCAAATTAAAAGTACAAATGCCCATGTGATGACATTATTGACTATATAATCCTGCATATTCTGTAATTCTTTGTCATTGCGGATAATCCGGTCATTCACCCTGTGAGGTAATTCCTTAATTTGTTTTTACCATCTTATATAATTACTACCTCACAGGGTGAATAATTTCTTTGCCATACCTTCACACCAGATGTATCCCGTAATTCATTTATCAATTTCGTCGATTGATATTTAAAATATGCTACGGTGTTTCCCAATGTCGGCTTATGTAGGGGCGAGGTCACCTCGCCATCGTTTCTATCCACATCCATTTCCATTTTTCCAATCCCTGTAAAAAACCGTGTTTCGATGCATTATTAAAGATGTATTCAAGATGATTTGAAAAATCATTATCACTACGGACTATATGATCTCGAAAGGATTTTCTCCATTTAAAGAATGGAATATTGTGATTGGGGCCGTATGTATCGAGAAAACGCCGATGAAATTCGGGAAGAAGAGACTCCATATATTTCTCGTGTGTTTGCAGGCGACGTGGCGCCACGTCGCTTGCATTGAATTCATAATGGGATATTTTCCGGATGCTCCTTTTCAAATACCCATATGATGACATTATTGATTATATAATCTTGCATATTTTGCAATTCTTTGTCATTGCGGATAATCCGGTCATTCACCCTGTGAGGTAATTCCTTAATTTGTTTTTACCATCTTATATAATTACTACCTCACAGGGTGAATAATTTCTTTGCCATACCTTCATACCCGATGTATCCCGTAATTCATTTATCAATTTCGTCGATTGATATTTGAAATATGCTACGATGTTTCCCAATGTCGGCTTATGTAGTAGTCACCTCGCCATCGTTTCTACCTGCATCCATTTCCATTCTTCCGATTCCCGGACTAGGCCATGTTTTAACGCATTATTAAAGATGTATTCGAGGTGTTTTGTAAAATCATTATCACCACGGATTATATGATCCCGAAAGGATTTCTGCCATTTGAAGAATGGAATATTGTGATTGGTACCGTATGTATCAATAAAACGTCGACGATATACGGGGAGAAAAGACTTCATATGTTTCTCTTGTACTTGCAGGCGACGTGGCGCCACGTCGCTTGCATTGGGAATATCCATCTTTCTCCCGAACATAATATCGTTTGCATCTCGAGCATAATTTGTTTTAAGAGAACGCATCACCTCCGAATAATTCGCTTTTGCTGATGGTGTTATTAGAAGATGTACGTGATCCGGCATAACAGTATAACCATGCAGTTTGAATTGTTTAATATCTTTGGCAAACAATAAAGCATTGATAAAAAGTTCGGAAAGTAAAGGTATCTGAAAATATGGATACCGGTCATACGTAACTGCAGTGATAAAATAACTCGCACCTTCCTCATAGATACGTTTCTGCGAGTTACGATGCAATGGATATGCAATTGGCGCGATAGGCATTACAACAACAAAATAACCTGCCGACAGTAAAAATGCAAACCCTTATTAACGCAAGCAGGCGATGATATATATCATCGCCTGCAGAGAAGGCTAAAACAAAAACGTCTTTGAGAAGCACCAGTGGTTCTTCGAAATATTACCTTAATTTCGATATAGTTTCTGCCACTAGAAGAATATCATCTATCCATAAGCATTTGGCTAGTCCAGCATTCCCAACAACATTCACTTTAACTTCATTTGGCTTTATATTTTTATCAAACTTTATCTCTTCACCTAAATGACCAATTACCATACCAATTAAACATGGACCTTTTATTCCAATTCCTGCTTTTGAAAAAACAGGTGATCCACTGTTCCCTCCATAAGAAATTGCATCAATAAGGAACTCGTTATTGTTTGAAGACTTCCATCCAATAGTACCAGACCTTAGAACCGGATTAGCGACACTTTCACAGTAATAGCCCGAATTTATGGAGCCAGAATCAGAAGGAATACTATATCCTTCCTGAGTTCCTATCATAAAAGGAAAACCCAAAAAATAAACATCGGTTCCTAATCCAACATTTTCCTTTTTCTTAATCATACTTATAGGTATTCCCTTCACTTTTGATATATTTATTACAGTTGTGTCTTTGCCAGTGATAGATGTAATCTTGGAACCGATATCCAATTTGAATCCCGCAATATCTAGGATTGGATGCTTTACGAATGTTTTTCCTTCTATTAATTCTACCTTTGTTCGAAGATTATTTCCGTCTAGTTGCCAAGCGTTCTTTCCAATTTCTACATATTTATCATTATGTTTCTTCATTATCGCTATCAGAGAGGAATCAGCTTGGTACAACACATAAATACTTCCATTCCTTAAAACATGTTCACAGGTGATAACCGTATAGTTACTGGATTTTGTATAATTGTAGAGAAGAAATCCGGTACCGTGTGGAATAAATTTGTTTCCGACTTTCTTTTCAAGTAACACAGTACAATCAATCGTTTCTTGACTAAACCAAGTTTGAGAATAGCCAATGTTAACTAAAAGAAAGTAAAATATTCCAAAAAAGATTGCATAATGTTTCATTTTTTTTCCTGTTTTAACACCACCAACGGTGATATCGTGTTTTGACGTGTTGTTTGTTTGCACAAACAATTACTCGCCTCAGGTTTGTTTGAATCGAGCACTGTATCTCTCCCAATAATTGATTTCCGTTTCCAGGAATTCTTTTAAAAGGATTTCTCTCCTCTTAAACCGCCTTCACCCGAGTTTATGTTATGCTTTAATTAAATGTTTTACATCACACTTGTCCAAAACAGGTGTTTAATTAAATGACCTACGAAAAAAATGGAAGTAAAACAAGGCGAACAAAGCGTCCGCACAGAATTCTGTCCGAGTGGCGCTTCGAGCGCCACGAGTTAATTCTGTGCAACGAAGTGAGCCGCAGTTTTACCATATTTTTCGTCAGTCTTGACTTTTTCTTTTGTCATTTCTTTTGTGTCAAGACAAAAGAAATGACGCTTAATGATCCAGTCCCTTGCGGAACAATTACCTAATTTCATTCACTTCTTATAAATATAAACTACATCTCATTTTATTTTGGACAATAGTGGTTTTATATGATAAATGAGTTTTCGATTTGCTTTCGCATAACTATTCTCCTTTCTTTAAAATTCTTTTATAAAATAAAAAAGGGCATAATTCAACTTTTCAAGTTAAAATCATACCCTTTCTAGAAATATATAATTTCTCTTTGTATAATATATTACTTATCCAAATTGTTTATAGATCAATTTCTTTCTCTTCCTCCCACAACTCATTTTTCCTCCTTAGTAATTGCGAGAACCTTCCGAAAGTTTCAAAAGCTATCGCAAAGTAACTTTCGGAAGGTGTACCAAACCTCAGGAGCACCCCGATGTGCTTCCGCATTCCAGGCATTTATAGCATGAGCCGCTGCGGATCATGATGCTTCCGCATTCGTGGCATGGAGGCGCATCGGATTGGGTTTCAAAAATATACTTCTCATTCTTTTCCCATACCGAAGCGGCTTTCATTGCTGCGGCTGTGAGAATCCCGACCGGTTTCTTCGCGGTTTCCTCCGAAATTTTCACGTTACTTATTTCATTATTCGGATTCTCCGTACCATTTCCTTCTTTGAAGAACTTCTTGCCGAGCCAGCGGAAGATGTAATCACTTACGGATTTCGCAATCGGGATATCCGGATTGTTCGTAAAGCCCGACGGTTCATAGCGTGCATGGCTGAACTTATCTACCATAACTTTCAACGGCACGCCGTACTGCAGTGCAATTGAAATCGATGTAGCAAGCGAATCCATCAAACCGGAAATAGTCGAACCTTCCTTGGACATCGTTATGAACAGCTCGCCCGGCGTTCCATCTTCAAACATACCGACAGTTACATACCCCTCGTGCCCGGCAATACTGAACTTATGCGTAATGGACTGGCGCTCATCCGGCAAGTGGCGGCGTGCCGGTTTGTTGGTCATCTGCTGCATTTCTTTTTTCTTATCCAGCGATGTGCTGAGCGGCTGGGTGCGTTTGCATCCGTCGCGGTATACGGCAATTGCTTTCAATCCAAGCTTCCACGCTTCAGTATATGCCTGTGCAATATCTTCAGAGGTTACATCTGTCGGCATATTCACTGTCTTTGAAATCGCACCGGAAAGGAACGACTGTGCTGCCGCCATCATCTTAATATGTCCCATATATTGAATAAAGCGTTTGCCGTTTGCAGGCTTGAATGCACAGTCGAATACAGGAAGATGTTCTTCTTTCAGATGCGGTGCGCCTTCGATGGTATCGTTCTTATCGATGTATGCAATAATATGCTCGATCTGTTCGCCGTCGTATCCTAACTTCATGAGTGCTTCCGGCACAGTCTGGTTAACGATCTTCATCAATCCGCCGTCGCTCATTTTCTTGTATTTCACCAGAGCAATATCCGGTTCAATACCTGTTGTGTCACAATCCATCATGAAACCGATCGTACCTGTCGGGGCAAGAACGGTCGTCTGCGCGTTGCGGATGCCGTGCTTTTTCCCCAACTCAATAACGTCATTCCATACATCGCGCTGTGCTTGCCAGAGGCCGGGTTCCACTTTATTCTTGTCGATGCGTTCAGCATGAATACCATGTTTTGCCATCACATTCAACATCGGATCTCTATTCGCTGCAAATTCATCAAAGGGTCCCTTCACTTCTGCAATTTTTGCAGATTGTTTATATGCTTCACCGCACATGAGAGAGGTGATAGCAGAAGTAAGCGTTCTGCCTTCATCGCTGTTATATGCGACACCGCGCGACATTAATAGTGCACCGAGATTTGCGTACCCGAGTCCGAGCGGACGGAAGGTATGACTATTGCTCGTGATTGCCTGTGTCGGGTAACTTGCATTATCGACGCAAATTTCCATTGCAGTAATCGTTACCTGAATAGCCTTCTTAAACGCTTCTACATCAATATCGCCGTTCGTTTTGCGGAATTTCATCAGGTTCAATGATGCAAGATTGCATGCGCTGTCATCGAGGAACATATACTCACTGCATGGATTCGATGAATAGATCGGAGCTGTACCGGAACATGTATGCCAGTTGTTGATCGTTGTATGGAATTGGATGCCGGGATCGCCGCAAATCCATGCTGCATCGGCAATTTGTTTCATCAGATCGCGGGCCCGAAATTTTTCCATCGGCATTCCGTCCTTTACGGCTTTGGTCCAAAATTCTTTATCTTCCAGGACGGCTTTCATAAATTCATCTGTAACGCGGATAGAATGATTGCCGTTTTGGTAGAAAACGGAATCGTACGCGCCTCCGGTTACATTAAAGCCGCCGTCATAACCCGCATCGATAAGCGCCCATGCTTTTTTCTCTTCTTCCACTTTACAATTGATGAAACTGATAATGTCCGGATGTTCAATATTTAATATCACCATCTTCGCCGCACGGCGTGTTTTCCCGCCGGATTTAATAACGCCTGCAAACGCATCGTATCCTTTCATAAACGAAACCGGTCCTGATGCAGTACCGCCCCCGGTGATACGTTCCTTAGATGAGCGAAGTGAAGAGAAATTGGAGCCTGTGCCCGAACCGTACTTAAAGAGCATGCCTTCAGTTTTCGCAAGTTCCAGAATGGATGTCATCGAATCTTTAACTGAATTGATAAAGCATGCCGAGCACTGCGGCATTTTTTCCACTCCGGCGTTAAACCAGACCGGGCTATTGAACGACATATATTGATTTACAAGGAGATAGATCAACTCGTGATAAAATATTTCTGCATCTTCTTCGGATGCAAAATAACCATCTTTCAATCCCCACAAATAGTACGATTTAGCAACGCGATCGACAAGCTGCTTAATGCTTGTCTCGCGTTCCGCAGTCCCTAATTGACCATAAAAATATTTCGAGACAACAACATTTGTTGCTGTCGTTGACCATGATTTTGGGATTTCGACATCTTTTTGTTCAAAGATTTTTTCCCCTCGATCGTTCGTAATTGCTGCGGTGCGCCGCTCCCATTCAATTTCATCGAAAGGATGTAATCCTTGTTTTGTAAAGAATCGTTCGAAATGTAATCCCCGTTTCACAGTATCATGTTCTTGTGTATGTGAATGGACTTGAGCCGCGGGGAATTGTACATTTTGCATATGAAACTCCTTTGCTTAAAAAGGTGTGGTGCGATACAAAAGCTTCCAACCTATAAATAATAGATACGCCTTACAAAGGCAGAGATAATTTGGTTCCAATTTTTAGAAAAAAAATAATGATTAAAAGAGTGGCCGTTGCGCGCCACATTTTTTCTCCTCTTTTACGACTCTAAACTTGCAGAAACCTCAACCTTTAATTCCTATTTTTTAGCGTCGCAACTTGTTGTAAATATATTCTGTTACAGCCCCTTTGTCAAGTTAAAAATTAAGTGTTTTTTTAGAGGCTGAACTTGCAGAAAAATCACTTGACACAAAAAGATAAAATCTGAAATATCGGACATGAACTCCCATATTTTTTCTATCCTATATACCTGCTCAGTGCATCCGGATGCAATATTCCGCCATTTAAAAAAATATTAATAAATCCGTTCCCTTAATTATTTTAAATTTAAAAAAGTACTTTCGGTAGTCTGAACGGTCAACATTCTCGGTCTCGAATAATTTATCCGTTTCATCGAGACTCTAATAATCTATTAGAAATTCTTTAAGAGATAAACGGTAATCTTCTTCTAACGCTCGAAAAAAATTGCAATTGGGCGTAATGATAAATATAAATCAATGGCCTGCACAGTAAAAAACTGTGCAAAGTTTAATGTGGAATCACTTTTGAAGAGGAACGTGCACAAATTTCCGCTGAATAATTCTATCAGGGACAATCCATGCATCGCGGTATCCTTTTTCCGTGAACTCCGGCAGCCGCTGGTTTGCTTCATAGCGGTTTAAAAAATCTCCCACTCTTACTTTGTAGACCGGCGCATCGTAAACTAGATACACAGAATCAACAATAAATTTTTTCATAGCGATATCCTTCACCAGTGCAGCTTCATCAACACCGGAGGAAGAAAATATCTGAATTCGAAATCCCTGTACTTCCTCTTCTTCAATGACAAGACTGTCTTTAGGAATTTCCAAAGGTGATCTTTGTCTTTTCTCATCAATATGTATCTTCTCAACAGCCTCAACTTCCTGATCATAATCTGTCGGATTGAGTGTCGATTCGTATTCCGCTAATGATCGCTCGCCGTCTTTAAGTCTTTTTTGCTCGAATTCTTCATCCCGAAAAAGTTTCGAGGATGATGAACAGCCTGCCGTCAATAGCATCAGTATACACAGAGCCGAATATATTATTAGTGTTTTCATCATGGTATAAAATTGATCCAGCATTTATTGTACTCATCAGGATATTTTTCTTTCATGGTATCAGCAAGCGCGAACGCATCCTCGCGTTTTTCATATCTGCCGACACTCACACGATACAGTTTGGAGCTCTTTATATATTTATTAAAAACCGGTTGATGAGTAAACCGTCCTTTCGCTCTCTTTTGTATGCTCAAAGCCTTGGATGCCTGTGTGAACGCACCTATTTGCACGGTATAGATCGGATTTTCCGGGTACTCGATTCTAATATGCGGACGTACTGAAGATTTCTTTTTCCTTATTATGGATGCCCTAACCGTATCCTGTTTCGATTTGAATTTCGGTGCTACACGTAACGATCGATCTGAAAGGCCTGTGTTGTTGTTTAAATTCAGCATAGTGTCTTGTTTCATATCCTGACTACCGGAGAGATGTGCCGTATCAATCGAATTAAGAATCCTTACCGGAGATTTTGCTCTATCTCCCGCGCCTGTTTCTTCCGATGAAACACAACCCAGGAGCAAGAGAGTTACGCCAAGGGACAGCATGCCGATATTGAAAGATAAACGACTCACAAAGAGTCTCTTCGATATAATGGATGATAACACCTATTTCTACCCTGCAACAATTTTAACACTCGCGCTTGCACCTATTCTTGTCGCACCGTTTGCAATAAGGGCAAGAGCTTTTTTCTTTGAACGCACACCGCCGGAAGCTTTTACTCCCAAATCAGGACCGACGACTTTCCTCATTAGTGCAACGTCCTTAATGGTTGCCCCGCCTTTCATAAAACCCGTAGAAGTCTTCACAAAATCGGCTCCTGCGTGCTTCGTGAGTACGCAAGCTTTTATCTTCTCATCTTTGTTCAGCAATCCGGTCTCAATAATTACTTTCACAATAACATTCATGCGATGCGCTACATCAACCACTGCAAGAATGTCATGTTCGACATAATCGTATTCACAGGATTTCAGCATTCCGATATTAATAACCATATCAACTTCTCTTGCACCGTGTTTTATTGCCCGTTCCGTTTCAAATGCTTTTGCCGCACTTGATGTCGCGCCCAGCGGGAAACTGATAACAGTGCACACTTTCACATCAGTATTATCCAGTAAGTCCGCACATAGTTTCACATATGCCGGATTGACGCACACGCTTGCGAAACCATAGTGTTTTGCTTCGCCACAGAGATTCTCAATATCCTGCAGCGTTGCGTCCGGTTTTAGTAGCGTATGATCGATCATCCGGGCAAGTTTAATATTAGAAGTTTTTCGTTTTACAATAATACCGGTTAAAATCCGTTTTTTTCTGTATTCTATTTTATTCGCGCTAATTTTCATAATTAGAATTACCTGTACAAACTATAAATTTGTGCAGTTTTGTTAATTGCTTTTGTAAATATACGAGAAATATTTGAAGTTACAAATATGCACATATAAGATCATTTTATACAACAAAACAGTTATTACATGAACTTTTCACCGGATTCAATTGAATAGCCCCTTAGAAACTCTTCGATGCCGAGACGGCGTTTTCCTTCTTGTTGAATTTCGAGAAGAGAAACAATACCGTTTCCTGTTCCAACCTCCAGTTTGTTATGTGTTCGATTTAAGATAATTCCGGCTTGTGCCGATTTATTTTCAATTATTCTTGCATGGAATACTTTAATCAGCTTGCCCATATGCGTAGTCCATGCAGCAGGATGAGGCGATAGGCCCCGAATAAAATTGTGGATCTGATGCGACGGCTTCGTCCAATCGATCCGGCAGTCCTCTTTAAATATCTTTGGTGCAGGACAGGCAAGCGAATCGTCTTGCACGCGCGGTTGTACGCTGCCGAATTCAATAAGGTGAACGGTCTTAAGTACAATTTCTGCACCTGCTTTGGAGAGCACATCATGCAAATCACCTGCAGTATCATCCGGACCAATAGGCACCCGTGTCTGACACAGAATAGAACCGGTATCTACCTCGTCCTTTAAAAAGAATGTCGTAACTCCGGATTCCTTTTCTCCATTAATAATAGCCCAATTAATCGGTGCGGCTCCGCGATACTTCGGCAGGAGTGATGCATGAAGATTAAAAGAACCAAGTTTCGGGATCGTATACACTTCTCGCGGTAAAATCCGGAATGCCACTACGGCAACCAGATCAGGATGAAGCCGTTGAATTTCGGCAATGAATGCCGTGTCGTTGAGTTTCTCCGGCTGAAGGATAGAAATATTATGACAAATTGCAAACTCTTTTATCGGGGTAAAAGAAACCTGTTGTCCGCGTCCTCTTGGTTTATCCGGCGCTGTCACAACAGCCGATATCTCGTAGGAATTATCCAGAAGTATGCGAAGACTTGGAACCGCAAAATCTGGCGTACCCATAAAGAGGATTCGCATGTTGTTACTCCTCAGCGGCGGTAATCACAGGATAATCGAGATCGACTTCTCCTTTTCGTATCTTCCTCAGTTTCGGCAGCAGCATACTTCGTTTTGCCTTATTCATACGATCCACGAAGAGAATACCATTGAGATGATCATATTCATGAAGCATAACACGGGCAAGTAATCCATCAATTGATAGTTCCTGCAATTTAAATTCGCCATCACGAAAGCGTATTCGTATTTTTTCTGCCCTTTCTACTATACCATGTATTCCCGGAATGCTCAAACATCCTTCTTCCATCGGCCAGGAGGCGCTCTCTTGATTTACTATCTCTGGATTGATAATAGTAAGCGTACGCGGAAGGCCGGGTGAAGTCGGATGCACAGGATCCTCCATCTCGCCTTCCGCATTTGGTTCAGTGACATCCGAAATATCTATCGTAATCACACGCCGGAGGTCACCGACCTGATTCGCTGCAAGGCCTATTCCATTGGCTTTATGCATTGTTTCGAACATGTCATAGACAAGCTTGATGGTCGAATCATCCAGTTTTTCAACCGGTTTGGCCTTTTTCTTAAGAACTTCAGTCCCAAATAAATATATGGGAATAATTGACATAGTGTTATTCTTTCTATTTTATATTTTCTTATTCTTCAAATTTTATTCCACAATCCGGCGGGCACATTCATACCGCTTGACATAATAGCTGCTCTGAAGCGAAGAAATTGTCACACCGAGCAATACGCTTGCATGCGCGAATAGATCATCGCCAAGATAGATGCCTACATGAGAAGCTCTTTCGCCTGTTGTATTAAAAAAAATCAAATCTCCGAATTTTAATTCACTCAATTCTACCGCTGCACCCATTTTGGATTGTTCGTAACTTGAGCGAGGGAGCAGAATATTCATGGAATTTTTGTATACCATCATAGTATATCCTGAACAATCTATCCCATCGACGCTTAATCCGCCATGCTCATATGATACTCCCATATACTTGGAGATTTCCCGCATCATTTTGCTTTGATCAAGTGGTTTTATAGCGGCATTTTTTTCATTTCGAAAATCTCGACCGCCCTTGTCTATATTCTCTATTTCCTTTTTATCCGGTTTTTTATCAGTCTCTTTAATTTCTTCCTTAACTTCTTTTGACGAAAAACGCGGTCCATTACGCTGTGGTGCGGCAGAAGAAGTTTTTTTCTCTTTGCTTCTAAATCGCGGCGCCGATCCACTGCAGCCTGCAAGTACAAAGACTGCAAGAAGTATGCTGATCATTAATAAAATGCGTTTTTTGCTCACGTTGAAGAAAGTGCCTTAGTTATGACAAAGCCCCGCATGCCGCGGGGCTCGCTACGATAACGATACAATTTCCCGGTCCCTCCGGTACCTTTTGTTTATCCGAGATATGCACGCAGTGCTTTGCTTCGCGATGCATGGCGCAGACGGCGGATCGCTTTTTCTTTGATCTGCCGAACGCGTTCGCGCGTTAAATTAAATTTTTCGCCTATCTCTTCCAATGTTAGCGAATGTTCCGAATCAAGGCCAAAGTATAACTTTATAACCTGCGCTTCACGTTCGCTCAGTGTTGCCAGTGCACGTTTTACTTCATTCTTCAAAGATTCTTCTAAAAGTCCGGAATCCGGTGTCGGTTGACGATTATCTTGAATAACATCAAGCAAGCGGTTATCCTCACCTTGTGCAAACGGCGCATCCATTGATAAGTGCCTGCCGGAAATCTTCAATGTATCGGAAACCTCAAAAAGCGACATATCCAGTTCTTCTGCCAGTTCGCTCGTGCTGGGTTCGCGTTCAAATTCCTGTTCCAACGTACTAAACGCCTTGCCGATTTTATTTAATGCGCCTACACGATTCAAAGGCAAGCGGACTATACGGGATTGTTCAGCCAGCGCCTGCAAAATAGATTGACGAATCCACCATACCGCATACGAAATGAACTTAAATCCGCGTGTCTCATCAAAACGTTTGGCCGCTTTGATCAATCCCAGGTTGCCTTCATTTATTAAATCACCCAGCGATAATCCCTGGTTCTGGTATTGCTTTGCCACACTTACTACGAAACGCAAATTCGCTTTCGTCAATTTTTCTAATGCTTTTTGATCGCCTTTTTTTATTCGCCGTGCGAGGTCAATTTCTTCCTGCGGCACCAATAATTCAACTTTGCCAATTTCTTGAAGGTATTTGTCTAGTGATTGGCTTTCACGATTTGTATATTGTTTGCTTATTTTCACTATCGACTCTTTATCAAAATTCAACTCTTATTGCCCATAGGATTGCTACGGGAATTCCGGCAGATTGTTCCACATATTATAACACAATCAGGAGTGTGGAAAGTTCTCATGTGCTGGAAATTAATTCAATCCACATTCCTGACAATACTCGAATTTATATCATTTCCCGCCTGTTTATTAGACTCTGCTAACCGTTTTTTGTTTCCTGTCTCAATTTAAAGGAATTTCTACCGAAGAAGCTTTAAGCTGCCGGTGAATAAGCTCTTCCCACACTAAAAACTATGCCCGTGATATGAAGAAACATCTCGAGCACGCTTTTTGAAAAATCCTTTGGATACAACGGAAATTTTTGCTGTGCGATGATACCTGCTATCTCCCGATGACTTATAGTGCTATCCTTGCCTTTGGATACTTCCGCCATTTTTCCATAATAACCGTATGTATTCTCAACTCTCGCAATACATTTGATTTCCGGTGCATTACAAAGTCCTAAAGAAGCGAATCCCTGTAATTGCATGTCGACGATTGTTTTTGCAATGTTTGAAATTTTATTGGTTCCTTGGTCTCCTAAAAAACTCGCCTCCGGTAATTCACCGGCACTAACGTTGTCAAGAATAATAATATCAGTTTCTTATGTTTCAATGCATTCCGAGATATGCATTGCAAGGACTGCGAATATCCCGGCTATCCTAAAATCTGCTTTTCATTGCACTTGCATAATTGGATGCGCTGCTGATTGAACCTGTAAGAACCATGTGCCGAACGTACCGATTGAACATAGAGCGTCGGAGTCTTTACTGTCCCGCATTTCGGACATTTGATTCCTTTTTCCTGCCCGGCTTTTTTTACTTTTTCCGCAAAACCAGTTTTTTTTGCCATTTAAATCTCCAAAAGAAAATAGTTGCATTTTTGTTATCTAATATACTCGTATAATATTACCGCCTGCTTCAATCGCTTTCTGAAGAACGCGGTTTGTATTCTCCAGCAAATCAACGTCAGATGCTTCATCGATTGCACCGGCGACGCCTACGCTGATCGTGACAGAAAAACTTTTATTTTCGATATTCAGGATATTGCTGGCAACGTTTTTTCGAATCTTTTCTGCCCATAAAGATGCTTCATTTGATGTCGTGTTCACAAGAAGAATGATAAAACAATTAAAATCGAACCTGCCGACGATATCGTAGGGGCGGATGGAAACCTTTATCATACGGCCTACATTCTGCAGTATAAAATCAAATGCTTCTCTGCCATATCGCGAGATATGATCATCCATACGGTCGATGGAAACCATTACTAAAGATAAATCATTGGAAAAATCGCTTGCACGCTGCACTTCTTCATGTAAACGACTCATAAAACTTTTGCGGGTCGAGACACCGGTTGTTTCATCGAGCGAAACGTAATTATTCATAACTTCCGTTAGGCTTAAAATTTCCAGTGCCCACGACGAAGTCTCGGCAAGCTTCTGCACCAGCTTCACATCTGCATCAGAATATGTCTTCGGGTCCTTGCTTTCTATCACCAGAGCGCCGTAGCAGCGATTCAATGAGTTCAGCGGTATGATAACCATAGCACCTTTCGATTCGCATCGTTCAGCCTGATAAAACCGCGGCACTGTAGTGGTCGACAAATCATCAACGATCTTAGGAACGCTTGTCTGTACAACTCCAATAACAAGACTATTCTGAGGATCCAACTCGCTCATAAGCGGAACATACGGATCATTCATCCGGTTCAGTAGATTGTGAACAATCCAGGATTTCTTACTGTCATCAAACAAAACAACAGCAATATAATCCCATGGAACAAGTCGCGATGTTTCCTCGGCAAGTGATCTTGTAATAGAATGAGCTCCAAAGTCAATACTCAATTGTTCACGCACTCGACTAATAGAACGCAGTACTTCAGAATCCAAAAGGAGATCGTACTTGGATGTATAACTTCGAATAAGCGTTGAAATCAGTTTTGCAATCTGCGCCAATGAAGTTATAGTCTCATTTCCATAAGCATCCGCTTCAAGACAATCCAAAGCAAGAACCGCCACCGGATCCTGCGATTGAATCCCGCTAAAGAATATCGGGACACCTACAAATGTCTTTACTGTATCTATTGTCTCGTAATACGGCACCATATCACCTTGACCAAGTGCATCCATAAAATTAACGATCTGCGGTTTTCCATTCACTGCGATTTGGCTAATGACATCGGAACCGATCGGCAACCGTCTGTTTGTCATGAATTTATCGCTGTCGGTAGTATGACCTTCGAGCACTAACTGTTGTCTTTCTCTATTTATCCAAAAAAGAACAACCGTATGGGCAAAATGAACATCCTTTACAACATTCAACACTCTCTGAATTAAAGTATTGAATTCGGTTCTCGGACCTTCCTCGGCATTCTGTCCTGCACCGGGAGCCTCAATAAACTCATTAAACTCAAAAACGGTTATGGTTGTTTTTTCTGAATCCTTTTTTCCCGGCACTATATTGTCTTGCTCTTGATGTATCGGTCTCGAAAGTTCCGGCTCGTCGACAAAATCAACTTGGTACTGTTTACCACTAACTTGAAAATCATCAAAAACGAGTTTCTTCATTCGAATATTAGACTCCTCTGATGTGAGAGAATGTTGATCCTCATCTGCTTCCTGGATAAAAAAACCTCTTCGTTTAGCTACTCTAACAATCACATAAGCGATCAATACAGCAGATAACAATAAGAGTAATATCTTCATCAATGTAGCTGAGAGAACAAGTCCCCCTAAAAATGAAACGACGCCCACCACTACAACCAATTCCTCTGCTAGCGTTAACGCATGCATCCAGGAAAAGAATGTATTGAACTTCCGGGCGTCAGTCATTGAGTCTCGAGAGTCTTATAGTTGCCCTCAAATTTCATTAAATTTACCTGTTTTGTGCCGAAAAGTCAACAAATCATATTGATATTAATTATTTCTAACCTTAATCCGCAAGCCGAATGCTTTTTTGGCATTACATTCGCCAATTGCTTGCGGCAGTATTTTTTTTTACATACCTTTTTTCCATTGAATCACTTTTCCTTCATATTCTTTTAGTTGGAAATGCCTATGAAAGCTGTCATCATGGCTGGCGGATTCGGTACACGCCTCCGGCCTCTCACCATCAACATCCCAAAACCGATGGTTCCAATGGCAAATAAGCCCATTATGGAGCACATAGTAGAATTGCTGAAAACGCACAATATGAAAGATATTGTTTCCACACTTTTCTATCAGCCGGATGCAATCACAAGCCATTTTGGGGACGGCAGCAGCTTCGGAATTAATATGCAGTACCGCAAAGCAGAAGCAGATTACGGAACGGCAGGAAGTGTCCGTAATGCAAAAGACTTCTTAAACGAGCGTTTTTTAATAATTAGCGGAGATGTTCTTACCAATTTCGATTTAACGGCTGCAATCCGCTTTCACAAAGAAAAAAAAGCAAAAGCCACTTTATTGCTTACACGAGTTGCCAATCCGCTGCAATACGGAGTTGTTTTAACGAAAGAGGACGGGAAAATAGCGCGTTTTCTTGAAAAACCTTCATGGGGAGAAGTATTCAGCGACACGATAAATACAGGAATTTATATAATAGAACCCGAAGTATTGGATCTTATTCCGGAAAAACAAGAATTCGATTTCGGTAAGAACCTTTTCCCGATTCTCCTGAAACAAGACCTTGGCCTTTACGGTTATATCGCCAAAGGGTACTGGAAAGATATTGGCAGTTTAAATGAATACCAGGATGCACATATGGATGTACTGCGAGGCAATGTAAAACTGCATATCGAAGGAACAAAGAAGAATAATCTTATCATTGGCGAAGGTACAACCGTTGAAGCTGACCCGCGTCATCTCACAGGAACAAGTATAATTGGAAAGAATTGCCGGATACACAATGGAGCAGTTATCAGCAATTCTGTTATCGGAGACGATTGTGAAATCTTTCCCGGCGGAATCATTCGCAATTCAATCATTTGGAATAAATCGAAAGTCGGCATTCGATCCGAAATATCGTTAGACGTCATCGGAGCCAGATGCATAATTAGTGATGATGTCTCTGTTCATGAGAATGTTTTCGTCGGCGATTCTTGCTTAATAGGAAAACGGAGCAACCTGCTCTCAAACATTAAAATCTGGCCTAACAAAAACATCGAGGACGGTTCTATCGTAACACGTAGTCTGGTATGGGAGGACAAGTGGTTACGGGAATTATTCACAGACGCCCGCGTAACCGGTCTTTCCAATGTTGAAATCAGTCCCGAATTCGGTGCTAAATTGGGAGCTACATTTGGAGCGCTTGTTGGAGCAGGTTCTACTGTTGTCACAAGTCGTGATTCGGATAATGTATCCCGAATGATAAGCCGTTCAATCATGTCCGGCCTTATGTCAGCCGGAATTCATTGTATAGATTTACGCACAACCTCGATTCCAATCGTACGGCATGAATTACGTACCGGTAAGGAACGCGGCGGTATTCACGTTCGCAAGTCTCCGTTCGATAGAAGCAGTACCGACATTATTTTTTTCGGCCAGCAGGGTAAAGACCTGCCGTCGAGCAAAACAAAATCCATGGAGCGTTTGTTTTTCGGTGAGGATTTCAATCGCGCACATTACAGCCAGGTTGGCTCAATCTCATTCCCTGAACGAACAACGGAAAGTTACATCCAGCGATTTTTGGAGACGGTCAATACCGATGCTATTCAATCGTCAGGTTTGAAGTTAGTGATTGATTATTCGAACGGAATCGCTTCCACCATCTTCCCGAACATTCTTGGGAACATGAATGTTCAAGTGGTTGCTCTTAATGCATATCTCGACAGCCGAAAAATTATACGGACAAAAGATGAATTCGACGAATCATTGCGTCAATTGGCTTATGTTGTTACTTCATTAAAATATGATATCGGATGCATGTTTGATGCCGGGGCAGAAAAAATTTTCATTGTTGATGAAAACGGTAATATTATCGACAATGACCGTCTGCTTACGCTGATGCTGAAATTCCTGGTGCTCGCTAAAAACGACGTTGCCAAGTTCGCCGTACCAATTTCTGCAAGCGGGGAAATTGATATCATTGCAAAAGAATTTCGTCTGGAAGTTGTTAAAACACGCGACAGCCACCTTGCACTTATGGACGCCGCAACGGACAAACAGATCAAGTTCGTCGGCGGAACAAAGGGAGGTTTTATTTTCAACGAATTTCTCTTCGCTTCCGATGGCATGTATTCAATTTCTAAACTGCTGGAATGCGGCGCCAAAACAAAAAAACGAATCGGTCAGCTCAACAAAGAAACAGCGCGACTCCATTTCGTTAAGAAAAATATATCCTGCCCATGGCATACGAAGGGACGAATATTGCGTAAGCTTACGGAACAGTCGGAACAAATCCGTCGCGATATGATCGAAGGAATTAAGCTTTATCCTTCCAATCTCGGCAAGCATACTTCGGTTTTATTGACACCAGACCGTGCGCGGCCTATGTTTCATATCAACGCAGAATCCGGCGATGCGGCTGTAGCCGAACGTCTTGCAAATGATTATGAAATCCTTATTCGGAAGTGGATTGAAAGTGGACAACAGGAGGATTTATAATTTAATTTGTATTTTGTTAGAAATTCTGCAATCTTTAATAGTTCACTTCAAATCAGAAGTGAACCGCTGCATTCTTTATGCAACTGTGGCAATTTGGAGACTTGAATGAAAATTACTGATATATTAAATGAATCGGTTGTACGAACTAATCTTCCCGGTACAACAAAGGAAGAAGTAATTAATGGAATGATTGAACTCGCCGGCACTCAGAAACAGGTTACAGACAAAGAGCGTATGCGGACTACGATTTTTGAACGGGAAAAAATCATGTCAACCGGAGTCGGATCGGGATTTGCAATTCCGCATGGTAAAACAGACGCAGTAAGCGATATCGTTGCGGCGTTTGCCGTTACAGCACAACCTATTGATTATCAATCATTAGACGATCAGCCGGTGCGTTTGATGTTTCTCCTTGTGGGGCGTGATAATATGGTCGGCCCGCATATCAAACTTCTGAGCCGCATTTCCCGTCTGATGAATAAAGAAGAGTTTCGTAAACAACTCCTCGAAGCTGAAACACCCAAAGATATTCTCGAGATTTTTCGGCAGGAAGAAGCGGCTATTACTGAGGGATAGCTTCGCCGGCGTGTATACATTTCATATCAATACCCTGCTCATGAAAAGTTATTAAAAACTGCAGGAAGGGCTGCATATTTTGAAATTCCGCTCAATAAAAGGCACAAAAGATATTCTTCCTGATGAAATCACCGGCTGGCAGCAGGTGGAATCAATCGTCCGCCGAGTGATGCACGACTTCAACTACAGGGAAATCCGAACTCCTGAATTCGAACAAACCGGTTTATTCGCTCGCAGTATAGGCGAACTCACTGATATTGTCAGTAAAGAAATGTATACCTTTCTCGACCGAAGTGAAGACAGCCTCACACTTCGCCCGGAAGGAACTGCAGCAGTATTGCGCGCTTATATTCAGAATAATCTTGGTGAACAATCGCCGCTGACAAAACTATACTATATCGGCCCGATGTTCAGGCAGGAGCGCCCGCAGGCGGGACGTTTACGGCAATTCCACCAGTTCGGCGCAGAAGCGCTTGGCGCATCTTCGCAGCTGCTGGATGTCGAAATGATGATACTGCCGCTGGAAATCTACAAACAGCTCGGTATAGACCGCTTTTCTCTGAAGATCAATTCGGTTGGCTGCAAAAAATGCCGCCCTGCATATAAGAAGCTTTTACAAACCGAACTCCGAAAAGTATCATCCCGGCTTTCACCGGACAGTCAGGCACGAATAGAACAAAATCCGCTTCGTGTACTCGATTCAAAAGATGAAAAAGACCGCGATCTGACAGCCAACATGCCGTTAATGCGCGAACATCTGTGCGATGAATGCGCTTTACACTTCGCATCCGTTCAATCGCTGCTCAAATCACTCTCTGTCACTTATGAAGTGGACGGACGGCTCGTCCGCGGATTGGATTATTATACAAAGACCGCTTTCGAAATCACGAGTACTGCACTTGGCTCGCAGGATGCTCTCGCGGGCGGAGGCAGATATGATTTGCTTGTCGAAGAGCTTGGCGGTAAATCCACGCCCGGAGTCGGATTCGCTGCAGGAATTGAACGGCTCTTGATGGTACTCTCTAAACTCGGAAAGAATGAACTAAAACAGCCCGCTCCGATTCTCTACTTCGTCGGATTAGATGAACAGGCCCGAACATGGACATTTTTAAAAGCAAGTGAACTGCGCCGAAAAGGAATCTGCGTTGAGGTTGACTATCTTGGACGAAGTGTAAAATCCCAGATGAGAGATGCAAATCGGCAATTAGCAAATTATGTGATTGTAGTCGGCGAGCAAGAGCTGAAAACTAAATCTGCAAAATTGAAGAACATGCGCACCGGCGAGGAAACAACGATCTCATTAGATGAGATCAAAATCCCTTCCTAAAATGGCAAGCAAGAAAAAGCGGGATCCGGACTATACGCTGAACATTTTTCATCGTTATAATGAAAAGACTAAGCGTAATGCAATAGTATTTCTCGTTCAGACAACAAGAATTTTTGTTAACTTCCGTTATGAAATTTTATTAGAGAATGAAATCGTTGATAAAGAGATACGTCTCCGCATCAAAGGACTTCATGTCCCTGAATTATTGATGCCGCAGACTGGTCCGGCACAAGGACGGTATGATTTTGAACAACTTGAAGGCACTTATCACCTAATTGTGATAAAACAGGATAACACTATTAGTAAATTCTCGGTGCAGATTTCAACGGAATCCATCGATATCACAGAAAAACCAAGGACTTCATTTATTACGGTTTCCAACGAACCGGTAAATCTTGCGTAATTAATACTAAATGATTCAAAGATAGAATATTTACTTTTAAATTGATGCTATTATGTGTCCACGACTTATCCATATCTGCCCTTTTACTGTTTATGATTACGGATTAATGCTTGCTCTTGGATTTATTATCGGGAGTTATATTTCCGTCTGTGATTATTGCACTGGGACTTTACGGCTGGCGGAAATTCACAAAGCCGGCTCAAGTATTAAAGGCGAAACAAAATGGATAATCTAATCATCGGCAGGCAGCCGGTTCTGGAAGCGCTAAAATCGCACCAACCGATTGAACAAATTTTAATTTTACACGGCACATCCGGCAGTCATATCGATCGGATAAAACAGCTTGCACGGAAGCTTGCCGTTCATGTAAAAGAAACAGACAAAAATAAATTTGCCGAACTCGCCGGCAGCACTCAGGCACAGGGCGTTATTGCAATAATCGATTCATACCGATACGTTGAAGTAGAAGAAATTCTTGCTGTTGCTCAGAGAAAAAAAGAACCGCCGTTCATCCTTATCCTCGATGAAATTGAAGATCCGCATAATTTAGGTGCACTGATTCGTTCAGCTGAATGTGCCGGCGTGCATGGAGTTATCATCCCGCTGCATAACGCTGCATCCGTAAATTCTACCGTTGTCAAAACTTCAGCGGGAGCTACGGCGCACCTTCCGATTGCACGTGTTATAAATATCGGACAGACTCTTGACGAGTTGAAGAAAGCCGGAGTATGGATTGTAGGGACAGAAATGGAAAGCGACAAACTTTACTATGAGCACAACTATGGCGGTGCGCTTGCCATTGTTATCGGGAATGAAGGAAAAGGTATACGCAGATTAGTCAAAGAAAAATGCGACTTTCTTGTTAAGATACCGATGCATGGAAAAATTGAATCGTTGAATGCTTCTGTGGCGGGTGCGTTGGCAATGTTTGAAGCAGCAAAGGGAAGATGAGAACCTTGACAAGGTTTATTATTCTTCTTCTCCTTCCTTCATCAATCCGTAGCGTTTCATTTTGGTATAAAGATGACTGCGCTGCATTTCCATTGCATCTGCGGCTTTGGTAATATTCCACTTGTGAATCTCAAGCTGTTTTTTAATATATGCCGCTTCTGCGCGTTCTTTAAAATCCTGAAACGTTCCGCTGATCTCGAGCGATTCGGTTTCCCCTCCTTTCGCAGAACCTCCGAACGCATTCAGCACTGAAATATCAATCGAAGTGCCGGGCGAAAGAATCACAAGACGCTCAATTGCATTCCGCAGCTCTCTTACATTACCAGGCCAGTCTTTTTGTGTAAGAACATTGAGCGCTTCTTTAGAAATAGTTTTTTTTGCAATACCGTTTCTCGAGCATACATCATCGATAAACGAATTTACGAGCACGGGAATATCATCACGATGCTCGCGAAGAGCGGGAGCATGGATTGGAATAACATTCAAACGATGGAAAAGATCATTTCGGAAATTTCCTTTCTCAATTTCCTTCTGAATATTTTTATTCGTTGCAGCAAGTACACGGACATCAACAGGAATAAGTTTATTGCCCCCCACACGCTCCACTTTCCCTTCTTCCAGAGCGCGCAGTACTTTCGCCTGGGCCTGCAGGCTCATATCGCCGATTTCATCCAGAAATAATGTTCCTCCGTCGGCTTGTTCAAATTTTCCAATGCGCTGTACTGTCGCGCCTGTGAATGAGCCTTTCTCGTGTCCAAATAACTCCGATTCGATCAACTCCGCAGGAATCGCCGCGCAGTTCACTTCAACAAACGGTTTTACAGCACGTTTGCTTTCGCGGTGAACGGCACGGGCAATCAGTTCTTTTCCTGTACCGTTATCACCTGTTATAAGCACACGTGCATCGGTAGGCGCCACCCGATGAATAACTTCAAGAATTTCTTTGATCTTTTCGCTTTTACCGAGAATACACCGTTTTCCTTCCACATGCTCCTGAAGTTTCTCATACTCTTCTGTAAGCTTTGCCTGTTGCAGTGCATTGCGGACGGTTACAAGAAGTTTATCCCTGTCAAGAGGCTTGGAGAGAAAATCAAACGCACCGAGTTTTGTAGCCTCTACGGCTGTTTCAATGGTTCCGTGACCGGAGATCATCACGACCGGCAGTTTTTCATTCTTCTTTCGAATTTTTGTCAGTACTTCAATACCATCCATGCCGGACATTTTTACATCCAGCAAGACTACATCAACAGGAAAGCGGTCGAGGCATTGCAATCCCTTTTCACCGTTCTCGGCAAATTCAACTTCATAATGCTCGTATTCAAGAATCATTTTAAGCGAATCGCGTACGGATTTGTCATCATCAATAACAAGAATAGTTTTCATAGAAATTATCTTCTATCAAATATCGATGCTTAATATTGTGATTTATATCTATTTACGGTCTTCATATCGAAAAGTCAAGTAGTCGGAAGGCAGCAGGTTAGTTACAATTAACAGATCTTCGCCGAATCTTTCTCCCTGCCTGTTGGCGCGCTTATCGCGCGGATCTTCAGAACCTCCGACAATGATCGTTTCTTCTCCCAATTCAATCAAGTTGCCTGCTATTCGAGTGAATTCCGGGGCTTCGGATACATAAGAAAGATAAGCGGATCCGAAAAAATGCTGAAGTTTATCCCGGTCTCCTTCAAGAGCAGCCGGTGAATCCGAGTAGATATGAGTTGGAAGATGCTTAACACGGGCGGTAAATATACTGTCCTTTTCGAATGTAAGCGGAACTCTCAGAAAACTGAAAACCGGCATTTTAACATCGACATTCCTGTGTTCTAATACGGCCATCAAGGAAAGAAAAAGCGCTCTGGCCATGTTGTGATCCGCTATCTTAAGCGATTTCAAATAGATGGCATCAAGAGCACGTATATCGCCGTATCGATCCCGTAAAATCTGAAACCGTTCATCGATTATATATTGGCGGATATACTTTATGTCAGTTACTATTTTAGGTGTAAAGATTTCTGTAAGAAATGTTACGATGGAAAAATCTTCGCTATTTTCTTCATCGAAATCCCACGAGGTTACATCAGCATAATTAGAATCGATATGCTTCGCATGTATATTGGAGAAAAGCAGCAATAAAAAGCATATGCATATACAACTGCATTTCAATTTATATTTTCCACTCTTCAATAAAATATTATATCCAATAGGATAGCCGCAATTAGAAGTGTTTGACGGGACAGAGGTTCCATGTGTTTTCACTTTCCCTGCGGCTGTTTAAAATGGACAATGAGTTCTTGTGCGACATCATACGGTGTAAGAGACCGTGAAAATACTTTTTCAATCTGCTGTGTTAGAAAAGCAGTACGTTCGGGAATCCAAAAATCAAAATGCAGCTGCTCATTTATTATTTCTTGTATACGCTGTTTTAACTGCTTTTTACGCCTTTCAACAAATGCATTGGATGTTTGGAGATAACTGCGGTGCTGATCGATCATCGCAGCTGCTTCAGTAATACCTTTGCCTTCATGGGCATGTGTCTTCACAATACGTACCTGCCAATCTTGTCCGCTGTGCGGACGAAGTCCAAGTACAAACTCGATGGAAGCCGACGCCTGATCAGCGCCAGGGCGATCAGCCTTATTCATTACAAATAGATCGGCAATCTCCATCAATCCTGCTTTCATTGCCTGAATACCGTCACCGGATTCAGGGACCAGTACTACAACAGTTGTGTCGACGGCACGCAAAATATCAAGCTCCGATTGGCCCACACCAACAGTCTCCATTAGTATTATATTATACCCCGCGGCATCAAGAATATCAGCCGCTTCTCTCGCTTTCCTGCTTAGACCGCCGAGACTTCCCCGGGACGCCATACTTCGTATGAACACGCCTTCATCTAATTCAACATCGGACATACGGACACGATCACCCAAGAGTGCCCCGCCTGTAAACGGACTTGTAGGATCAACGGCAATAATGCCTACTTTACATTTTTGTGTCCTGTAATGTTTCGCGAGTCTATTTGTCAGCGTACTTTTTCCTACGCCGGGCGGGCCGGTAATGCCTATTCGATATGCATTTCCGGTTCTGGGAAAAAGAGCGCGCAAAATATCGGTAGATTCTTTTACATTATTCTCAACTAACGAGATTGCTTGTGCAACAGCGCGTGTATCACCGTGTAAGATACGATCAACCATGATTTAGGTTGAAAATCAATCCGGTTTGGAAAATTTTTTCTTGAAGTATTCTGCCGTCAAACGCAAACCTTTTTCTAACTGGACAGTCGGACGCCAGCCGAGTTCTCGTTCAATTTTCTTAAAGCTGATAACACTGCGCTGCTGCTCGCCTGCTTTTGCCGGAGCATGCTGTTCAGGACAGGACGGATTAAGATGATTTCGCAGCTCGTAAAACAGTTTGTTTACATCGCTTTCTATACCTGTACCGACGTTATATATAGCAGAACTGCCGTGCTTCAGTGCCGACAGATTTGCTTTCACAACATCCTCAACGTAAGTATAATCGCGCGTTTGTTTTCCATCGCCATTGATGAAAGGTTTTTCACCTCTCAGCATTTTATTGCAGAAAATCGCGACAACACCGGCTTCACCGTGAGGATTCTGGCGCGGGCCGTATACATTGGCATAGCGAAGAACAACATGATCGATATTGTAAACAGCTTTGTAATAAAACAAATATTTTTCAGTGCAAAGTTTTGTAATGCCGTATGGAGAAAGCGGACGCACAGGATGTTCTTCATCCGCCGGAAAATAATCCTGCTCACCATAAATTGCACCTCCGGTGGAAGAGAAAATAATTTTCTTAACTTGATGCTTTCGTGCACATTCAAAAAGATTAAGTCCGCCTATTACGTTCACAGAAGCATCGAACTTTGGATCGGCAACCGATTTCCGCACATCCATTTGCGCTGCCAAATGATTCACAATATTAATCTTTTCTTTCAGAAACACATCTTCCAATTTTTCGCTTCGGATATCAAGCTGATAGAAACGAGCCTTCGGATTGACGTTTTCTAAAAATCCTCCCGATAAATCATCAACAATAACAACACTATGTCCCTCGGCAATGTATGCATCCGCAACGTGCGATGCAATAAACCCGGCTCCGCCTGTAATTAGAATATTCAAAGAGTCTCCTTATTGTGGGATATTTTTCGCTGTATGTAAATACTTGAGAGCTTTTTTGCCGATATCGCTGCGATAATAGGCGCCGTCGAATGTTATTTTCCCTACAGCATTGTACGCATTTCGAATCGTTTGATTCAGCTCGCCATTGAAACCAATCGCTGTTACACCAAGAACACGCCCGCCGGAAGTCACAATTACACCGGCGTCTTTTCGCGTACCTGCATGAAACACCACAATTCCATCTTCCATCTTGTTGTTTTCAAGTCCAAAAATTTGCTTGCCGAACTGATATTTATCCGGATATCCTTGCGAAGCCATAACGACACATACGGCTGTTGCTTGATGTAATTTTACTTTCGAAGGATCGAGCCTGTGTTCTGCGATTGAAAGAAATATTTCTGCCAAATCTCCATCGATAAGGGGAACAACAACCTGTGTTTCCGGATCGCCGAAACGGCAGTTATATTCTAGTACTTTTATCCCATCGGCTGTTATCATCAATCCGATATACAAGCAACCTCGATAGGGAAATCCTTCCTGCTTCATGCCATTGAGCGTCGGATAAATAACCTTACGTATGACCTGTTGGAGGATATCTTCTGTTACAATTGGAGCGGGAGCATATGCTCCCATGCCTCCGGTATTCTTACCAAGATCACCATCCAGAATACGTTTGTGGTCTTGTGCAGACGATAACGTGGCGAACCGTTCGCCGTCTGTCAGAACAAAAATGGAAGCTTCTTCACCGACCAGAAATTCTTCTATAACAATTCTATTACCTGCATCATCAAAAGTCTTTTGCAGAACAATTTCATCCAATGCAATGAGTGCTTCCTGACGACTCTTACAGATAATAACACCTTTGCCAGCCGCAAGGCCGTCTGCCTTCAATACCATCGGCGGATCAATGGTGCTTATATATTTTTTTGCCGCATCGTATTCAGCCGACGTAAAGTTGCGGTACCTGGCGGTTGGAATATGATATCGCATCATAAAATCTTTGGAGAAAACCTTACTTCCTTCCAATTGGGCGGCAGATTTACTTGGACCGAAGACTTTTAATCCGTTCTCTTCGAAAGCGTCAACGAGTCCCTCAACGAGAGGCTGTTCAGAGCCTACAACCGTCAGATCAATCTTTTTTCCCTTTGCAAATTTCAATAAGCCTTTTATATCTGTAGGTTTTAATTGTACAAGCGTAGCAAACTGTTCAATACCGGCATTACCGGGAACGCAAAAAATGGTTTTGACCCTTGGGCTTTGATGAAGCTTCCATATGATAGCATGTTCTCTTCCGCCTGAACCGATTACAAGGATATTCATATAGATTGCTCCTTCACAGTGACAATACCTGCACGATCAAAATCCATTAATGACTCGAATTGTTTTGCTAATTCACCGGTCAGTGCAAGCCGGTCAAATTTTGATGAAAAGGAATTCGGAATTCGTTCCATTTTTTTATGTTCGAATCTATCGAACTGTTCAAGAATAGCAAGTTCATGTGCAGCAATATCTTTCAACGGAACGCATATCGCTGCATTACATTCACGTATAAGCTGCTTGGTATATCCCTCGACTAAAGATGCTATCATAGGTTTACGTGTTCCAAAATATTCGTACAGTTTGCCCGGTGTTTGGAAATCATTATCTATTACAAACCAGAGCACATCGGATTCGGAAAGAAATTTCACGCAATCGCGGTGCGGAAGATACCCGAGAAAATTTACAGTATCCTGTAAATTTAAATGCTTGATGAGCCGCTTATCTTCTTCACGCGTATTACCGATCAGGTTTACCTCGATACATCCCCGAATTCTCGGATTTGCTCGTAAAATGTTTGCGAGTGCTTGGCAAAATACTCCAGGACTTCTATTGGCGTAAAATGTGCCTGCATGTGCAATCTTCATTCGCACCGGTTTATTCCGTCTCTCATTAACTGTTGATGGTAAATCTTCGGAATCAAATCCTTGCGATATAATAATAACTTCATTGTAATTAATAAACGGATGCCGGCGAAGAATACACTCTTTTACACGACGATGTGTTACAATAACACGATCGGCTGCTTTTAATACTTTCTTTTCCAAATGCTTGTGCCATAACCAATGTAATGGCGTGGGATAATATTTAAATGGATATTCCAGCCAAGCGTCGCGATAATCCACAACAAGGGGAATTTCGAACTTGCGTTTCAATTCGACACCTATTAAAAAATCCGTTTGAGGCGGTGCAGTAGCAAAAATCAGATTGAAATGCTCCTGCTTCAGCAAATTAGAGACTGCTTTTAAAGCGGTTTTTTTCCATCCTATTTTAGTATCAGGAATGAAGAACAAATCACCGAAGAACTGCAGTATCTTTCGCACTCTTTCAGACGGCATTTTGACGATTCCCCGCTTCTTGAAAAAGTGATTTACATCGTATGAATTCGTACGGACAATATTCACACCGGCTTCTTCTGCTTCTTTCAGCAACGTGTCATCAAACGCATAATACCCTGCCGGTTCAACTGTAAGTACGGTCGGTTTCCAACCATATTTTGGCAGGAACTTGGCAAATTTCACCGTTCGCTGCACACCGCTTAATCCCATTGGCGGAAAATAATATGCAATAAGCAAAACTTTTCTAAATCCATCATTCATCATAATTCACACAATTACTAATTCTTTAGTCGACTTTGTCAGCACATCACAGCCTTTTTCGCAAACAACTATATCGTCTTCAATTCGTACACCGCCGCTTCCCGGAATATAAATTCCAGGTTCTATTGTTATTACATTACCCGTTTTGAGTATCGCAGTACTGAATGCGGAAAGCCGTATCGGCTCGTGAATATTAATGCCAAGTCCATGTCCAAGCGAGTGTATAAAATATCGTCCCTTGCCTGTTCGCTGAATATACTTTCTTGCTGCCGCGTCAACCAAACGAGCCGCAACACCATTCTTAACAGCATCAATCGCTTTCTTCTGTGCTTCAAGTACAATATGATATATCTTTTTCATTTCTGCCAACGGCTTACCGACAGCGATTGTACGTGTAAGATCGCTATGATAACCGCAGTAACGGCATCCGAAATCCAGTACAACCATTTCTCCGCGCCGGATGATTTTATCAGATGCCCTTGCATGAGGCAAAGCGCCACGCTCGCCGCTTGCTACGATGGGATCAAAGGCATCACACTCTGCACCGTACTTTCTGTGCCAGTAGCTGATTTCTGCAGCAATATCATATTCGTGTATTCCAGGCCGGATCAGCGTTAAAATCTTCTTGAACACTTTATCGGTAATTTGTACTGCATATCGAATCAACGCTATCTCTCCATCATCTTTTATCTGGGTTATGGTTTCAATAATTCTTTTATCCGGAATAAAACGACGGCCCGGCAGAAGTTTCTTCAGATTCTTCATATCTGCGACCGTAGTATGTTCATTCTCAAATCCAATACGTGCATATTTTGGTATAAGCATTTTCTCCGCAATGAGTGGAAAAAGACTCTGCTTCGCGATGATGATTGTGAATCCGTTAATTTCCAGCGGTGCTTGAATCTCATACCGCCTATCCGTGATAAAGAATTGTTTTTCCGCAGTAATGACACATAATCCGCTGGAACCGGAGAAACCAGTAAGATACCGAACGTAAGCCATATCAGTTACAAGCAACGCTTGAAGCCGGAACTTTTTCATCACTGTACGAATTGCGGTAAGTCGTTTTTGAATCATTGAAGGTTTAGAGATGGTAATTCGGCGCCTCTTTTGTAATGGAGACATTGTGTGGGTGGCTTTCACGCAGTCCGGCGTCAGTCATTCGTATGAACTGCGCCTTCTTTTTCATTTCAGAGATAGTACGACATCCGCAATATCCCATAGCAGCACGCAATCCTCCCATCATCTGATATACTGTATCTGCAAGATTTCCTTTGAAAGGAACACGTCCTTCAATTCCTTCCGGCACTAATTTTTGAATGTCGTCTTCTACATCCTGGAAGTAACGGTCTTTACTTCCTTTTTTCATTGCTTCAAGCGATCCCATACCGCGGTACATTTTATAGCTGCGTCCTTCATAGAGTACTTTTTCACCGGGACTTTCTTCTATTCCGGCGAACAATCCGCCTATCATCACAGTATCTGCACCGGCTGCGATAGCTTTAGCAATATCGCCGGTATGTCTGATTCCTCCATCCGCAATGATCGGAGTCTTTGTTCCAGCTGCTGCTTTAGCACATTTAATAATTGCCGTCACTTGCGGAACACCGACACCCGCTACAATGCGTGTCGTACAGATGGATCCAGGTCCGACGCCGATTTTCACCGCATCCACACCTGCTTTGATAAGATCTTTTGTACCATCAGCCGTACAAACATTTCCTGCTATCAATTCTACATCAAATTTTGCTCTCACTCGTTTGACCATCTCTATAACACCTCTCGAGTGTCCATGAGATGTATCCATAACGACGACATCCACACCTGCAGCAACAAGGGATGCAACTCGTTCAATCGTATCAGATGTTATTCCTACAGCGGCACCGACGCGTAAACGGCCGAGTTTATCTTTACATGCATTCGGATTACGCTTTTTCTTCTGAATATCCTTAAATGTTATGAGACCTCGTAATTTTCCGTTTTTATCGACAACCGGCAATTTTTCTATGCGATGTTTTTGGAGAATCACTTCAGCTTCTTCAAGCGTAGTTCCTACCGGTACCGTAATTAAATCACCGGTAGTCATCACTTTTGAAATAAGGAGATCAAGGTTCGGCTGAAATCGCAGATCGCGATTTGTAAGAATACCCACCAGATTTTCTTGATTCACTACAGGTATACCCGAGATGCTGTATTTTCGCATTACTTCCAATGCCTCGCGGACTGTCTGATGCGGTGATAGCGTAATAGGTTTCTGGATCATGCCGCTTTCAGAACGTTTTACACGATCCACTTCATCCGCCTGATGCTCAACCGTCATATTCTTATGAAGAATGCCGATACCGCCTTCGCGTGCTATTGCGATTGCCATCTCAGCTTCCGTTACCGTATCCATCGCCGCACTGATCAGTGGAATATTGAGTTCTATATTCCGGGTCAGCTTAGTGCGTAAATTTGTTTCACGCGGGAGGACCGATGATTTTGCAGGTACCAGCAGCACATCGTCATAAGTTATCGCTTCGCCAATGAATTTTTTGTTAGGCATAATGTTTAGGCTGTAAATATATTAAAATCGAATAATAAAATTCCTCTCCTGAATTTCATCATGGAGACTTCCTTGGAAAGATAGGTGATGCCCTGCCTATACCGATTTAACCATCAACAAGAATAGTCATATAAAAAAATTAGGCAATAATCGACGCAAAAGCAAGAAAACGATAAAGGATAAAAAGCCGGTTTCTTGATCAACTCCACCAAGAGTTCATCAATAACCGGCTTCACAAGAAGGAGTTTTGGGAATTTTGAGTTTATTTTATTACGAATGTCGGGAAAGAAAGTTGCACAACTGATGTTCTATGGGAGAATTTCTCCCGGAGAATCCAACCGCGGTACTTGTATGTTATATCGCTTAATCTTAAGATAAAGCGTTTTTGGGGTAATGCCCAGCACCTTTGCAGTTTTAACGCGATTCCAATTAAGATGTTTTAATGTACGTTCAATATAAAGTTTTTCAAGATCCTCAATAGTAACAAGACTCTCTGCCTTTGGCAATTCAGAGAGAGCTGCTGGCTTGGAAGGTGCAGCATTTAGCGCAACATTCATCCATAAGTCTTTAGGTTCCACCACATCGGAATGGCTGAGAGCAATTGCGCCTTCTATAACATGCTCAAGCTCACGGACATTACCGGGCCAATCATAGCTAATTAACACCTGTAATGCTTCCGGACTGAGGTGTTTTGTTTTTGTTTTTCGGGCAAGAAAACTTTCTACGAGAAGCGGAATATCTTCTTTACGCTCTTTGAGATTAGGCAATCGGAGGCTCACGACATTTAATCGATAGAGCAAATCCTCACGGAACCGATTTTCCTTTACTTCTTCCTGTAAATTCTTATTTGTTGCCGATATGACACGAACATCCACTATCCGAGTATTTGTTCCTCCAACCCGTCGGAACTCACCTGTCTCAAGAAACCGAAGAAGTTTTGGCTGAGTAGTTAAACTGATATCTCCAACTTCATCTAAAAATAACATACCACCATCCGCAACTTCCACTAGACCTTGCTTTGTTTTTATAGCACTTGTGAAAGATCCTTTTTCGTGTCCGAACAGTTCGCTTTCCAGAAGTTGATCGGGCATTGCAGCACAATTGACAGCGATAAACGCCTGATTTTTCCGCAGACTATGTTTATGAATAAGGCGCGCGAAAAGCTCTTTGCCTGTGCCGCTTGCTCCCTGAATTAATACAAATGCTTCACTCGATGCCAACTTAATTGCTTTATTTACGACATCCTTGAATATCTGACAATCACCTATCAACTCGACCGGACGAGCAGATTGATTCACTTCCTTTTCGATAAGGAGTTGTTTATGTTCGAGTGCACGGCGAACTGTCGCAATCAATTCGGCAGACTCATATGGTTTGCTTACAAAATCGTATGCTCCAAGTTTTGTTGTTTCAATTGCAATTTTTACGTCTATAATATTTGTCAGCATAATAACTTGTGTGGCTGGAGCATGTTCTTTGATATGTTTCAGTACTTCAACACCGCTGATACGTGGCATCTTTACGTCGAGTAAGACAACATCGTACACTTTTGCTTGAATAAGATTAATGGCATCTGAACCGCTCAGCACGGTATCAACTTCAAAATCCGGCAAATCTTCCAGCTCAGTTTTAACGAGGTAAGTTATCGATTCTTCGTCATCAACGACTAGGATTCGATGTTTTTTTGACATGACGGCAAGGCTCCCTTGCCAGTTTTATGCACTGGTAAGAACTCTTTCGACCGTGGTAAGCAGATCGACGAGATCATAGGGTTTGCTTACGAAATCCTCAGCGCCAAGTTTTTTCGACTCAATCGCATTCTTGAGGTCTGCAAAACCCGTTAACATTACGACTTTAGTTTTAGGCCAGCGGTCCTTGACAAATTTTAAAACTTCAAATCCATCGACATTAGGCATTTTAATGTCTAAAAGGATAAGATCAAAACCTTTTGTTGTTAAAATATTAATTGCATCCTGTCCGTCGGCAGCACTGGTTACTTGATACCCTTCGCCTTCTAATTCTGCACTCAGGACAACTCGAAGAGCTTCTTCATCATCAACAACTAAAATTCTATTTTTTGCAGGCATAACCAAACTCCTTGCGGAATGTCTTTTTTCAATTAGAGGATCAAAATCATTATTGCTGCTTTATCGATATTATTACTGAAGATTATATGAAGAATACTTATGAAAAGCAACTTCAATAATTTTATATTTAATAAAAAATTTTGTGCCAGACATTTATACTCGATAAATGTTATGAATTTTTTATATCATCGCCTATCTATGTCCGTTTTGGGACATTCATTCCACGTCGCCTCTTCTGTCCCTGAAAGAATATTTGCATACCGGGCAAGAACAAACAATAGATCGGCGAAACGATTCAGGTATGCCAGTGGGAATTTTCCTATATCCTCTTTTCTGCCCAATGAGTCCACAATCCGTTCTGCACGACGGCAAACAGTACGAGCAACATGCATCTGCGCACCTATGATCTGACCACCCGGAAGAATGAATGACTGTAATGGCTTCAGCTGCATATCTATCTGGTCGATGATTTTTTCCAAATTATTAACGTGATCTTGCTGAATACGCTGTATTTTTGAAAATACGCTGTCAAGAGGAGCAGCAAGATCGGCACCCAGTGTGAAAAGCTGGTTTTGAAGTTGTTCAAGTATATTTTCAATTTCAGCAGATGGCTTGAGGGCGCGAATAACGCCAAGTTGTGCATTCAATTCGTCTACCGTGCCACAGGCATCAATCCGAAGCGAACTTTTTGATATCCGATGACCACCGAAAAGCGAAGTATCACCGTTATCACCGGTTTTTGTGTAGATCTTCATAAATAATCCTGTTTATCTCAGCTTACTTTTTCCATTATACAAAATGTTGCTTTAAGAAAAAAGACCGGAATACAGCCAAACGGAATGCTCACTTTAATCATATCCGGTCGGTTCCATCATTTCTTTATAATCTACTGCTGTAATAATTTAAATCTGTAAAATTCTCCTTTCGCTTTCATTAATTGGCGATGGGTGCCGGATTCCACGCAAACTCCATGATCCATTACAATAATACGGCCGGCATTTCGTATTGTCGATAGTCGGTGCGCAACGATAAATGTCGTTCGTCCTTTCACAAGATGTTGTATCGCCTGCTGGATAAGCGCTTCCGTTGCTAAATCAAGTGCGGATGTCGCTTCATCCAATATTATTATTCTTGGGTCTCTAATCAGCGCTCGTGCGATTGAGATACGCTGGCGTTGACCATCGGAAAGACGCGCTCCCCGTTCACTAAGTTTCGTGTCCAGTCCTTCAGGCATTTTTTTTACGAAATCTATCGCATTGGCAATTTCTAGAACTTTCCAAACCCGACTATCGCTTACCTCTATTAAGTCCATACGTAATATTTTCGCGGACAGTTCCGCTGAACAAAAGAGTCGTTTGCGGTACGACTACCAGGAACCGTCGATAGGGAATTTCTAGATGTAAAAAATTACGATCAGACATTTCGGCTTTTCTAATGTATTCAATTAAGAAGCAACTGCTTTTATTATTAGGAATATATGCATTTTAATCATGCACAATCGGAGGTAAAATATTTTCTATAGATATTAACGGAATATCACCAATATCAAGCATAGCGTTAATAAGCGCTGCTTGGGTAAATCTTTTTAAATCCGTATATGAAATTTCACTCGGTCTAATTACTCTGCGTTCTAAAAGGATTTGCCGTTTGGTACCGAACAAAAGAGGCTGAATTGGAGTCAGCCAATTTTTGCTGTCAAAGAAAACAATATTTGCATGTGATGTATCGGTCACCAATCCCTGCCGTACAATAAGAATATCATCGGCATCAGCATCGGGCAAAAGTTCTTCTATGGAGGAACGATTAAGAAATTTATGCTGGTATTGAATTGCATCATTGTGTACAATACGCAGAGTTAGAACCGGTTTCGGTGTATAAGGAAGAAATTCAACCTTTTGTACTTCTTGCGTATAGACAATTCGGCATTTGTATAATCCGTTATCAAGATTATCCGGCAAAATAATATAATCCCGTAAATCCATCTTGTTTTCCAAACCAAAGATAGTATGACGTGAGTAAGCCACACGATTATTATGAGCCTCTATATTATACAATTGCCGATTTTGTACTTTCACCGATTCAATTAATTGGCACATAAACTTTATCGATCATTTCTTGATATTCTGATTCAACTGTACTTAGAGAGGTGATTCCACCTCCGCTTTTATAATACAAAACTCCGTCAATATTTTCTATATATCGAATCATAACGCCGCTATCCAGCGTACTACCGTCAAAGATCCCGAACACACCGGTGTAATATCCGCGGTCATATTGCTCACTTTCCAGAATAATTTCCAGGGTTTTTTTCTTGGGCGCTCCGCTAATAGAGCCGGCCGGCAGCAGCTTGAACAAGAGTGTTCCAATTTGAGTATAGTAGTCCTTTTGTAGAATGCCGGTAATTTTTGAACTTACCTGCAGTAATTTCTTTTCATTTGTCGAAATCTGCTCTATGTAACGAAATGATTCCACACCTACGTTGGAAGCAATGATACTGAGATCATTCCGAATCAAATCAACGATTGTTGTATGTTCGGCGATTTCTTTTTGATCGTTTAGAATGATTTCCCTGGCATGTTCTCCGGATGCATCGATAGTGCCTTTCATAGGATACGAAGAGATTGTATAATCTTTTATCTGTACAAAAGATTCCGGTGAAAATACGACGAACCGGTCTTCCACCCATAACTTGTACCTGGCTTTACTTACGCAGAATATTTCGCGTAAATCCTTATTAATTTCTATCCGAGTAGGAAAAGTAAGGTTCAGGAGATATGAATTACCCTCCCGTATATTTCTTGTGACATTTTTAAATGCCGCTGCATAACGCTCAAACGAGATTGGATATTTTTTCGATATGATTTGAGGCTGGGGAACCGGAATGGAAGCATAATTAGACACACCTTGAACATCGTACAAAATACGGGTGCTGTCTATTGCTTCCAACGGAATGACGATGGGCGACTGCGTGAGAAAATCTATAATGAATAAAAACGGAATACGGCGTGAACCGAGATCGTTCATCTTTTCAATTGCATCTTCTTTTGTAAGCTTTTTCATCGGTATTGTCTAACGAAGGACATAAACAAAAAAAATATAACTACAATCAGCAGAGGGCTTATTATCTACTACTAACACAATGCGAAAAAATGGATGGGATAAACCTTTTTCACTTTTTCTTCTTCATTTTCCAAAATTCTGGAAAGAGTCGATAATAATGCACCACAGTTACAACACCTTTGAAAAAGTTATCAAGAACAATAAATTCGTTCGGTGCGTGGGCATTTTCATCCGGCACACCGAAACCAAGCAGAACAGAATCTATTCCAAGGATTTTTTTAAAATCGACGACAATAGGAATAGATGCACCATCACGCTGATATAATGGCTTCTTGCCAAATCCTTTTTCCATAGCCTCCATAGCTGTCATTACGCCCGGACTGTCTATCGGTGTTATCGCGGGTTCACCTCCATGCAGATTACGAACTTCCACCTTAACTGTTTTCGGTGTAATTCTCTTAATATATTTTTCAAAAAGTTTTGCAATTTTTACCGGTGATTGATTCGGTACAAGACGCATAGAAATTTTTGCATACGCTTTCGAAGGAATAACCGTTTTTGCTCCTTCGCCAGTGTATCCTCCCCAGATGCCGTTGCATTCAAGTGTCGGACGAGCCCAGCGCCGCTCAAGTGTTGTATATCCTTTTTCACCATAAAGATATTTCACACCGTTCATTTTCGCGAATTGCCGGTCATTCCACGGCAGTTTCTTAAATGCTGTTCGTTCTTCTTTTGTAAGCGGTATTACATCGTCATACATTCCTTTTACTGTAATTCTTCCATTTTTATCATGAAGCGAAGCAATTATTTCCGTCAATGCTTGAATCGGATTATGGAAAACGCCTCCGAAAGTACCAGAATGAAGATCAGAATCTGTACCGGTTACTTCTACTTCCAAATATGAAATACCGCGCAACGCGTAAGTCACCGCGGGAACACCATTATCAAAAATATCTGAGTCAGAAATGAGGACAACATCTGCTTTAAGCAACTCTTTATGTTTTACTAAGAATTCGGCAAAATGCTCGCTCCCTATCTCTTCCTCTCCTTCAACAACGATTTTAACATTTACCGGTAATACGCCACCATCGTGCAAAAAAGCTTCAAGAGCTTTAAGATGTATAAAAAGTTGTCCTTTATCATCTGCAGTTCCCCGCCCATATAATTTGCCATCACGTTCAGTTGCTTCAAACGGCGGTGTCTCCCATTCATCCAAAGGATCTTCAGGCTGAACATCGTAATGCCCATAAATCAGAATCGTGGGTTTACCAGCAGCATATAACCAATCAGCATAAATAACCGGATGGCCTTCTGTTTCTATTATCTGTACATTCTGTAATCCAATGTTCGTCATATGTTTTTTCAGCCACTCTGTAGCACGATGCATATCCGGCTTGCGCTCTGTCTGTGAGCTTACACTTGGAATAGCAAGGAATTCTTTTAATTCGGAGAGATACCGGGAATGGTTGGATTCAATAAATGATAAATAATTTTTCATGTTTCATTCTTTTTAATTGAGATTAAAAGAACTTATTGTGGATGAATGTACCTATCGGATAATGGAAAGGCAAGGAATACACATGAATTGGAGATATTTAAAGAATACTGCTGACGTGAAATCCGCTATTTATACTAGATCTGAAGATATTAACCGCCGGCCGCTTACGGATAACAAACAAAACCGTATACTGAATCAGAATTTCATGCAGACTGGCGGACGATAAGTTCAGGTTTGAATACAATCTTTTGCGGTTTGCTAAGAATTTCCTCTCTTTGAATTACGGCCATTTTGTACGCTGCATCAGCTATTTCCTTCAAAGGCTGCCTGATCGTTGTAAGCTTGGGAGTCGATATCTGTGCTATGAGCAAGTCGTCAAAACCTATAATTGCAGCATCCTCGGGAACGCGCACCCTCCGCTCTTTCGCTACCATGACCAATCCCAGCGCACAGTTATCTCCCGCTGCACAAAAAATTGCATTAACACCTGCATCCAATAATATCGGCATTACTTCTATACCGTCCTCTCGCGAGTAATGGAGCACCTCGATTGTACAACCCTGCGGCATGGAAAGTCCTCCGACACTTAATGCCTGTTGAAATCCCTTCAGCCTCTGTTCTGCATTATAACCGCCTTTTACTTTCGTTCTGCCGGTAATAATAGCAATTTTTTTTCTGCCTTTCGAAATTAAATATTCCCCTGCTATACGCCCGCCCAAATAATTATCTGTGGTAATAGCAGATACACCGGCCGCTTCTTCATCCAATAATATGATAGGAACACCGGCAGCAGTATAGGCAGTAATTAAATCGGCATCCGGTTTAACAGATATTGCAATTAATGCAGTGGGCTTTATTTGCGCGCCAGCACCCGTTTGAAATGATCCTTCTGAACGGCAGGCTCGTCAGTGACAGCCTTTATTTCTATCTCTTCGGGTTTTAGCAACTTTTTAAGATTATCACTCATTGCAATTAGAATCGATGATTGGAAGGTCGGTACTATAAATATAACTTTCGTTTCACGGCTTGCCATAGGGATAATCTCCTTCCACGCCTGTTCCGCCAAACAAATTAATACAACAAAAAAAATTTAAAGCAACCTGTAATAAATTAATCTCCCGTCTACTTCTCCTTCACACTCAACAATTTGTCATATATATTTCTATTTTGTAAGATTCTAATTGCAGTATGCAATTGTTTATCTTGGGAAAAAGTCGATTCGAAACGGGCATTTTCGCCTTTCATCCGCGCAATAATTTCCGTCTTGAGTGTAATCCGAATTTCCTCTTTATAGCGTTGAATCTGCCTCCCTTTATCATTCTTGAGAATAATTTCCAACTTTTCAATACCATCCACGAACGATTTGTCGTATCGAGCATTTGTAGCAATCGTACGCAATTCCTGCAGTTTCATTTCTCCTTCTTCCTCGCATTCGAATCCTTTTTCCTTCAGAAAAGCCTCAAAGTCCTCAATAAGTTTATCCGTTACTTCAAAGCTATCGGGAATTGTCTTATTCTCGACGGCATATCGGTTTGCATACTTAAAGAATATCGCTTTTCGATTTAGTTCGTTGAGGAATTCGCTATGGAGAGAATCTGCGACAATCGTATCCGGAAGAATACCTCCGCTTTCCCAGACACGCCGACCATTAGCCGTACGAAATTCGTGTCTTAAACTATCAGGAACGGTTATTCCATTGCCCTCGCCATCCCGATGTCCGTAGTCAATTTCCTGGATACACCGTCCGCTTGGCGTGTAATACTTCGCTGTTGTCATTTTTAGTGATGAATTTTCCGATAACGGCATAATGGTCTGGACCAATCCTTTGCCGAACGTGCGAGTTCCAACAATAATACCACGATCTAAATCTTGTATAGCCCCGCTGACAATTTCACTGGCACTGGCGCTATATCGATTTACCAGCACAGTAAAAGGTAGGTCGCGGAGCATAGGAACTTCGGAAGAAATGTATTTCTTTTCAGAAGCAATCTTTCGTCCGCGTGTTGAGACAATCAGACTTTTCTCCGGAACGAATTTGGAGACAACATCAACTGCGCTTTCGAGTAATCCACCCGGATTATTTCGCAGATCAAGTACCAATCCTTTCAATTCTCCTTTAGCTTGAAGATCTTTAATTGCGTTACGCAGATCATCCCCTGCAGTCCTCGAGAATCGCTCCAATCGAATGTATGCTATATTATCCGAGACATAGCCTGAATAAGCAATATTTCGAACGAGAATTTCCTCACGTACCAGGACAAAGTCCATCGGCTTCTTCTCACCTTCTCGTTCAATCTTTATTCTCAATTCTGTACCGGGAACACCGCGTACCAGTTGACGAACATCGCCCAGCGAACTTCCTTTCAATGATTTTCCTTCTACTTCAATTATTCTATCACCAATCTCTATCCCCTGTTTTGCCGCAGAGAAACCTTCGAGCAGATTAATGACCGTGATATATCCGTCACGTTGACCGATGGTTACACCTATACCGCCGTATTTACCTGTGGTAATAAGATCAATCTCATCATCCTCTTTCTCGCCGATGAACACAGTATAGGGATCGAGTGTCCTAAGCGTACCATCAATACCGGCACGCATTAATTCTTCCGGATTAAGAGTATCAACATAGTTCACGGCAATTTCTTTATAGACCTTACCATATAAATCGATGCCGCGGTAAATTTTCAGAAACAGATCGTCGTCTCTGTTTTCGGAAAGAAATCCAAAAAAAATAAACGTAACTGATAAAAGAAAGATTTTCGCTATAGTTGTTTTTCTATTTTTTTTCATATGTGTTTGATTCATAAGAATTTATTTCAACCTCATTTCTTTGCAGTAAGCGCTTGCACTAACTGCTGATATATTAATTCATGTATGTCGTCGACAGGCTGTAATCCGTCGATTATGCGATATCGTGACTCTTCCTTTGCAATCTGAAGATATCCTTCACGGACTCGTTCATAAAAATCTATACCGTTCAATTCCATCCGGTCCTTATTGGTCTTTGCCGCTGTAATGCGTTTTTCAATTTCTCTAATCGGGATATCGAGAAAAAAAGTCATATCCGGCACAAGGCCACCTGTTGCGTATCGATTAATTACATGGATAACATCGAGATCGATACCACGACCATATCCCTGATAAGCTGTTGTGGAATCGTAATACCGATCACATAAGATTACCATACCGCCTTCCAATGCAGGTGATATAACATCCTTAATTAACTGTGAGCGGCATGCAGAAAACAGGAATAATTCGCTTGCTTCGGTCATTCCTGTATTAGTTTTATCAAGCAGCATCTTGCGGATTTTTTCGCCGATCTCTGTTCCACCAGGTTCTCGTAGAACAAGTACATGGTAATCTTGCAGTGTCAAGCGATCCGAAAGCAACCGCAGCTGGGTCGATTTCCCAGAGTAGTCTAGACCTTCAAAAGTAATAAGCATGAGTACTGTTGAGATGACTAATTAGCTGGTTTGAGATTTCTCTTAGAGTTCATTTTCCTTGTGTTTCTGAGTCTTGAAATTCTTACATCTCTTTTTTTACTAATCCATAATAATCAAATTCGTACTGTTAAGCAATCGATTCGAGCACATCTGTTAATTTCCGATACAATCCTTACTTAACAAAGCCCGCTCCATTTGTTATAATCCAAAGGTTTTATCGGATTACTCATATAGAAGAGATCAGGGCCGCTGTTTTAATCATTCTCTCTTGTCAACAATATCCAATCCATACCAATAAAATGATTTTTCCGGAATAGGTTATTTATGGCATCGAAATTTCCAATTGGATCAGGTCTCCTTGCTCATCTCAACATTTTTTACTAACATATGTGAGTAAATGAAGCGGTGATCAATCCCGTAGGATGCCGAAAGTAAAAAAGAAACATATCCCGCCACCTTCTCTCTCTTCCACTCCGAAAACGTTATGTGCCGTCGAGCAGAGACGTCTTGAATCGCGGGAAGAGGATTCTTTGCTAATTAAGCGTGCCCTTGGAGGAGATCAAAAAGCGTTTCATAAACTTCGCATTAAGTATTATGATGCCATCTTAAAACTGGTAAATAGGATGGTACATAATCGTCAGGAAGTGGAAGATTTAACTCAAGAAGCGTTCATCAAGGCATTTACATCGCTCAACAGATTCGACAATCAGTACTCGTTTTCTACCTGGCTTTATAAAATCGCAACAAATAATTCCATCGATCATATCCGGAAGAAGAAGCTGCAAACGTTTTCTATCAATAGGCCAATCGAGTCGGAGGAAAGCGATTATTCATTCGAATTGCCGGCTACAGACCCTGAACCTGATCAAAAATTAATCTCCTCTCAGCGCAAGAAGATGCTGGACGAAGCGATGAATTCACTTCCACTGAAGTATCGGCAGGTCATCCTAATGCGTCACGTTGACGAAAAAGAATATCAGGAAATTGCTAAAATACTGAAACTCCCGCTTGGAACAATAAAAGCACACATTTTTCGCGCACGTGAATTATTATATAAGCGATTACGAGATAAAATACGCCATTATTGAACATTCATGCAACTTTCAGGACACTCTTTCCGTAAAAAGAAGAGAAAGAATGGAAATAGGTGTACAATGAAAAAAACCATACTCTATCGATTAATTCTTCTCTTCGGTGCCATATGTACTATAGTATTATGGATATATGCATCTGATTCAAAGCACCGAGAATTCAGCCGTACAAATGAAAAAGAGGTACGGGTAATTCTTGATATTTCATTCGGAAGCATCACGATCGAACGGGGCAAAGGAGATAAAATAGCCGTAGTCGATTATGACGACGGCGAATCAAGTTCGCAGAAATTGTACATCTCGTATGATATATCCAATGAAGTGGGAGTACTGCACATCAAGTTGAAGAAACCGACAAGCTTTTGGGACGATGACGAAGACAGTGATGGGCACCACAACCATATTGATATTAAATTGGGTGATGCTGTTCCAATTTCTTTTGAAATAGAATTAGGAGCGGGCAAAGGTGAAATTGATCTTACAGATTTACAGGTGAAAGACTTTAGAATATCGACAGGCGCCAGCAGTGTAAAGATGAAGTGCGAAAAACCCAATCCTATTTCTTCCGATGATATCACGATAGAATCGGGAGTAAGCAAGTTCACAGGGACAGATCTCGGTAATTTAAATTTTCATTATTTTAAATTCAGCGGTGGTGTTGGATCCTATAAACTCGATTTCGACGGCAAGTTCCGTCGAAGTGCCGAAGTGGAATTGGAAGTCGGCCTTGGTTCAATTAATGTTTATATACCAAAATCAATTCCTGCCAAGTTGACGTACGATGATCACTGGCTTTCCAGTTTTAGCCTCGACAACGATTTTAAAAAGACACATAAGGGGGTCTATGAAACTGATGATTTCCAGAATTCTTCAAAGCATTTGACGATTCGCATGGAAGCGGGGTTGGGCAGCGTAAAGGTTCGTAGAAAATAAAAATAGCAATTTGCTCCAATCAATTTATATTAGATTATTTACCGGTTTATTTTTAATATAGAATTTTTGTAAATCACTATTCCAATAGTATCCCCGCATAAATCATCAGGATTTCGTATTAAGCGATATTATCACTTCACCAGCATCATCTTCTTCTGAAATACCCTGCGGTTATTCTGTTCGTCTTTTGCAATAAGCCGATAAATATACATACCGCTGGCATAACGGCTTGCGTCAAACGTTTTCTGGTAATATCCCGGCTCCTGCTGTTCATTTACCAGACTAGCCACCTCTCTGCCGATTATGTCATATATCCGTAGTGGTTGTACAAAAAGTATGGAAATATTTTTAGAAAGAGGTAAAAAGATGAAA